>JAEEGT010000042.1 GCA_016280465.1 Lachnospiraceae bacterium
CGAATATAAGCAGTTCATCATGAGCAACGAATATGCCGAGCACAGTAAGATACTTCGGTTCTTCATCGGCGATGTAAGGGATGAGGCCCGCCTCAGAATGGCTCTTAACGGAGTTGATTATGTGATCCATGCCGCTGCTTTAAAGCAGGTTCCCGCCTGTGAATACAACCCCAATGAAGCCATCAAGACCAATATCAACGGCGCCATGAATGTTATCAGTGCTTCCCTTCAGGCAGGTGTCAAGAAGGTTGTGGCTCTTTCCACCGACAAGGCCGTTAACCCCATTAACCTTTACGGAGGCACCAAACTGGTTTCCGATAAGCTTTTTGCCGCAGCAAATTCCTACGGCGGAGCCGACGGCACCAGATTTGCCATCGTTCGTTACGGTAACGTTGCGGGAAGCCGCGGTTCCGTAATTCCTTTCTTCCAGAACAAGATCGACAAGGGAGAGAAGGCTCTTCCCATTACCGATTTCCGCATGACCAGATTCTGGATCAGTCTTGAAGAGGGCGTTAAGCTGGTGATCAAGGCCCTTGACGAAGCAAGGGGCGGAGAGACCTTTATTTCAAAGATCCCTTCCTTTAAGATCACCGATCTTGCGGAGGCAATGCTTCCCGACTGTGAAAAGATTGAAGTGGGTATCCGCGAAGGCGAGAAGCTTCACGAGATCATGGTCACCAGAGAAGATTCCCTTCACACCTATGAGTACGAGAAGCACTTTATCGTATATCCCCAGTATAACTGGTGGGGCGAAAGAAGCATCATTCCCGGCGGCAAGCTGGTAGAGCCTGAATTTGAGTATTCTTCGGGCACCAATACACAGTGGCTTTCCGTTGACGATATCAGACGGCTTTTAAAGACAGATCTTGATAAGCATTAGACATGAAGAAAACTACCATTTATCTTTTCGTCATTTCAATGATTCTTTTGACGGGGTGCGCATCAAAGCACCCCGTTTCTGTAAGTACGGAGATCTCTTCCTCCGTTTCACAGGGTGATCCCGCGGCTGTTTCCGTGCCGGAAACCGTTACAGAAGAACCCCCTGTTATAAAAGTGCAGATTCCCAAGCCCCAAATAAGCGACCTTCCTTCGGGCGGGTGGCAGAGAGCAGTTTCTTTTCCCGATTGGAACGGTTATACGGATACTACCCTTGCCCTTAATTCCGCAATGTCATTTAAGGCTTATCATGATCAGGGGACTCTTTATATCTCCCCCGATGAAGGTATCGAAGGATTTACTCTCTATGTCAATGATACTCCCATAGACACATCACAATGCGTGGGCGGAAAGACCTACAGCCTGGATATTTCGGATATAGTCCGTAACGGCACCAATTCCCTGCAGATCTCAGGAGTTACTCCTTTTGATACGGAGTCAAAGGTCAGGGTATACATACCTTATCCCGAGGTTTTGCCGGGGGATCCGGAAGAAGAAGGTATCTCTCCCGATTCCCTTGGCATGATCTCGGATCTGATCACTGCGGATGTGGAAAACGGATTTACCGGTGCTTCTCTTTCCGTCATAAGGAACGGGCGCCTTGTATACGAAAATGCCTGGGGCAACATAAATTCCTATAACAGAGACGGAAGCAGGATAGAAGATCCTGTTCCCGCCACCACCGAAACCCTTTATGACCTGGCTTCGGTGACCAAGATGTTTTCGGTGAATTATGCCATCCAGAAACTGGTGACTGACGGAACCCTTAAAGTTGAGGACCGTGTCTCGGATTATCTCGGAGACGGGTTCTTTAAAGATGTTATCTCCATCAATTACAGAGGGAGAAAGAAGGTTTCCGTGGAGACCCAGAGGCTTTGGAAGGAAAACCTTACCATCAGGGATCTTCTATGCCACCAGGGAGGCTTTCCCGCAGACCCCAGATACTTTAATCCAAGGGTCAATCAGGAGACCCAGGGCGGGGGCGCCGACAACGTGCTTTTTGCGGGTAACGGTGCCGATGATGCCACAAGACGTGAAACATTAAAACAGATCTGCCGTACACCCCTTATGTATGAGCCCGGAACCGAGACTCTGTATTCCGATGTTGACTATATGGTCCTGGGCTTTGTCATCGAGAAGGTGACCGGCATGGATCTTAATTCCTATCTCAAGGAGGTTTTCTGGGATCCTTTGAAGCTTACTAGGATAACCTATACACCCCTTGAACACGGTTTTTCGGCTTCGGACTGTGCGGCCACGGAATTAAACGGAAACACCAGGGACGGCGGGGTTTCCTTTGACGGTATCAGAAGATACACCCTTCAGGGTGAAGTGCACGATGAAAAAGCATATTACTGCATGGCCGGGGTCTCCGGTCACGCGGGACTTTTTGCCAACGCCACGGATCTTGCAAAGCTTGCCTCCTGTATGCTGACGGGAGGATACGGCATCAACTCTTTCTTTTCCCGGGATGTCCTTGACAGCTTTACGGCACCCAAAAGCACGGATTACGCAAACTGGGGCCTTGGATGGTGGAGAGAAGCGGATCTTGAAAGGGTATGGTACTTTGGAACCGGGAGCTCATCCGGAGCCTTCGGACATCAGGGATGGACCGGAACACTTGTGATAGTGGACCCGGAAAGAGATCTGGTCATTACCTACCTTACAAACAAGATCAATTCTCCCTTTGCCGACAGGACAAAGAACTTAAACAAGTTTTCCGGTTCCTGCTACACATCGGCAACTCTCGGGTTTGTGGCGGAGATCCTGTCCGTAGGCATGGATTCGGGCACGGATGTAAAGGAACGGCTCCTGGACCTTTGCGCAGACATGGCAAGAGGATCGGTGAAGCTGATCCCGGAGGGCATGCGTGAAGATCATCCGCAGATCCTGAATGCCAAAGCCAAGGCAGACCTGCTTGCCAAAGAAATGGACAAAATGGGAAGCGACAAGTACCGGGAGCTGGTAAAAGAAATATATGAAAAGACCGGAGCTCTTCGGGAGGATGATATGCAGGATACCGAGGCCGGAGACGATATCATCCTTGGTGATGAACGCTTTGATGAATATATTCCCTTGCTTTCGGGCAAACGTGTTGCCGTATTCTCAAATCACACCGGATTAGTGGGAAACGACACGGAAAGGCAGGCCCACATAGTTGACGCCCTTATTGAAAGAGGAGTGGATGTAACCTGCGTGTTTGCTCCGGAACACGGCTTTCGCGGGAATCTCGATGCGGGAGCGAAGGTGACGGAGAGTGTAGATGAAAAAACAAACCTTCCCATATATCCTGCGGACTCAAAAAGCCTTGTAAACATTTCCGATTCCCGCATGTCGGAGTTTGATACTCTCATAGTAGATATTCAGGACGTGGGTACAAGATTCTATACCTACTATGTGTCGATGTTCCATCTCATGCAGGTCTGCGCCAAATACGGAAAAGGCGTAATCCTTTTGGACCGCCCCAATCCCAACGGCTTTTATGTTGACGGACCGGTCCTTGAGGAGGGATTCAAGTCGGGTGTGGGGCTTCTTCCCATTCCCGCGGTTCATGGCCTCACTCTTGGAGAAATGGCAAAGATGATCCTGGGGGAGGGGTGGCTCGGACAGGGACTTACATGTGACGTTACGGTCATCCCCTGCAAAAACTATAACCATTCGGACCTATACAGGCTCAAACAGGCACCTTCACCCAATCTTAAGACCATGGAGGCAATCTATCTTTATCCCTCCACCTGCCTTTTTGAAAATACTTGTGTTTCTCCGGGGCGGGGAACGGACAATCCCTTCTGCATTTTCGGAAGCCCGTATTTGCCCGACAATCCCGATTATGACCATATATTCATTCCCGTTTCCATGGAGGGAGCGAAGAATCCTCCCTTTGAAGGAGAGGAGTGTTTCGGTAAGGATCTTTCGGCCGTACCGGTGGAGGAGATAACAAAGAAAGGGATAGACCTTTCCTATCTCATCGAAGCCTTCAGAGCTGTAGAAAAACTCCATCCGGACCTTGATTTCTTCGGAAAACCCGACGGAAAGGGCAGGTACTGGATCGATTACCTTATGGGTACCGACAGGGTTCGAAAGATGATAGCAGGCGGGGCAGATGCGGATACCATCAAGGAATCCTGGAAAGAAGAGCTGACGGAGTATAAAGACCTTCGGGCAAAATACCTTCTTTACGGGGAATAAAGCGTTGCTTCTAACGTTATTGATAAAAGAACCCGGGTGTGGTAATATATTGCTCGCACTCGGGCTCTTTTTCGTAAAAAGAAAAGGAGTCGCTTGCATTTGATGTACATAAAGGAGATTAACATATCATGAAACTGGGAATCGTAGGCCTGCCCAACGTAGGCAAAAGCACATTGTTCAATTCACTTACCAAGGCGGGGGCTTTGGCTGCAAACTATCCCTTTGCGACCATCGATCCCAACGTAGGCGTGGTACCTGTACCGGATGAGAGAGTTGAGGCTCTCGGAAAGCTTTACAATACAAAGAAGGTGACCCATGCCACCATCGAGTTTGTTGATATCGCAGGACTTGTTAAGGGCGCTTCCAAGGGTGAAGGTCTCGGAAACCAGTTCCTTGCAAATATCAGGGAAGTGGATGCCATTGTTCATGTGGTCCGCTGCTTTGAGGATTCCAACATCATCCACGTTGACGGAAGCATCGATCCCGTGAGAGATATAGAGACCATCAATCTTGAACTTATCTTCTCCGATATGGAGATCCTTGAAAGACGTATAGCCAAGGTATCCCGTGCAGCCAACAACGACAAGAAATATGCCAAAGAGCGTGATTTTGCCCAGGAAATATACAAGTATCTTGAAGCCGGAAACCTTGCAAAGACCTTTGAGGTTCCCGATGACGAGGATTTAAGGGAATTCTTTGCGTCTTACAATCTTTTAACAGCAAAGCCCGTGATCTATGCTGCCAATGTTGCGGAAAGCGACTGCGCCGATGACGGAAATTCCAACAAATATGTTCAGGCAGTGAGAGAGTTTGCCAAGAAGGACGGCAGCGAAGTATTTGTCATCAGCGCCCAGATCGAGCAGGAGATCGCCGAGATGGAGGATGACGAAAAGCAGATGTTCTTAGAGGAACTTGGACTTAAGGAATCGGGCCTTGACAAGCTTATTGCCGCATCCTACAAGATCCTCGGTCTTATGAGCTTCCTTACCGCCGGTGAGGACGAATGCAGAGCCTGGACCATCAAGGTGGGGACCAAGGCACCTCAGGCTGCGGGAAAGATCCATTCCGACTTTGAACGCGGCTTTATCAAAGCCGAGGTTGTCAACTATAAAAATCTTCTGGAATGCGGTTCTCTTGCAGCGGCAAGGGAAAAGGCAATGGTGGGAATGGAAGGAAAGGACTACGTGGTCAAGGACGGAGACGTGATCCTGTTCAGATTCAATGTATAAATGGCAGAAAACAGCCGTTTATATGGGATTAACCAAAAATTATTTTTGAAGAAAAAACTATATATAGTGTTCGAAAACGGAGCCTTGCACAAGATTGTGTGCAGGGCTCTTTTTTTGCCCTCAAATGGCGTAAAATCAAGGTTTTTTGAATAAAAAACACTTGCTTTTTTCTTAAAAATTTATTAAAATGTGGGTGTAAGTGGTAGAGAGTGGTACATTGGTGGTGAAAAGTGGTAGATTCGTTCGTGAAGTAGGTGATGAGTATGTTTATGGGTGAATACAATCACACAGTGGACGAAAAAGGCAGACTCATCATTCCTTCGAAGTTCCGCGAGGAACTGGGCGACGAATTCGTTGTCACGAAAGGATTGGACGGCTGCCTGTTTGTGTATGACGAGAACGAATGGAAACTGCTTGAAGAGAAATTAAAAGCTTTACCCCTTACCAACAAAGATGCCAGAGCCTTCGTAAGGTTCATGCTGGCGGGTGCGGCTCAGGTGGAGCCGGACAAACAGGGAAGGATACTTCTTCCCCAGGTCTTAAGGAACTTCGCGGGACTCGACAAAGATGTGGTCCTCATCGGAGTGGCCAGCAGGATAGAGATCTGGAACAAGGATAAATGGGAAGATGCTTCTTCCGAAGGCAACATGGATGAGATAGCCGAGAAGATGGCAGAACTTGGAATATAGGATCTAAGCCCTTAAAGGCAGGATCCCCTGGGAAACCTGAATGGAATTTAAACACTATTCGGTAATGCTTAACGAAGCAATTGAATACCTGGATATCAAGCCTGAAGGCAGGTATCTGGACGGCACTCTCGGAGGTGCAGGGCATTCTTCCGTGATAGCTTCCAGGCTTAAGGGAAACGGTAAACTCTACGGAGTGGATCAGGACTCGGAAGCCATAGAAGCGGCCACAAAGAAACTTGAACCCTTCAAAGAACATGTTGAAGTCATCAAATCCAATTACAGGGATGCGGTAAAGATACTTAAGAGTAAGGGTGTTACGGGACTTGACGGAATACTCCTGGACCTGGGGGTTTCTTCTTACCAGCTGGACAACGAAGAACGGGGTTTTTCCTACAGATTCGACACTCCCTTAGATATGAGGATGGATAAGGACGCAAGCCTTACCGCAAGAGAGATCGTCAATACTTATTCCAAGGAAGAACTTGCAAAGATCATCAGAGATTACGGCGAAGACAGATTCGCACAGAACATTGCTAAGCACATAGTGGAAGCAAGGGCCTTAAAGCCCATAGAGACCACTTTTGAATTAAACGATATCATCAGGGCGGCAATTCCCATGAAGATACAGGCCACCGGGGGTCATCCTTCAAAGAGAACCTTCCAGGCCATCAGGATCGAATGCAATCACGAGCTGGAGGTACTTAAGGATTCCCTCAAAGAGATGATGGAGTTTTTAAATCCCGGCGGACGGATGGTGATAATAACCTTCCATTCACTGGAAGACAGGATAGTTAAGGATGCCTTTAAAGAGCAGGAAAACCCCTGCATCTGTCCTCCGAACTTTCCGGTATGTGTGTGCGGAAGGAAGCCCCTTGGCAAGGTCGTAACAAAGAAACCGGTGTTACCCACCGAAAAAGAACTATCCGAGAATTCAAGATCCAAAAGCGCAAAGTTAAGAGTATTTGAAAGAACATAAACAGAAACAGAGGTTACAAAATGGCAACAGTTCGTCAGGGAAGACAATTTAATACAAAAGCTTCTTACGTATACGGAAATACTGTAAGAAACATCGATGTGAGACGTGCGATAGAAGAGGCGCCCACCGGAGAACCCTTAAGGACCTTAAGAGGGGAACAGAAGAAGGCACACAAGATGCACATGGGATTTGTATACGTTCTTTTCCTTATGGCAGCTGTGACCGTTATGGGTTATGCCCTCATTTCTTACTTAAAGCTTCAGTCCGATATCGCAGGCCTTTCCGACAACATTTCTTATTACGAGACTAAGCTCAATAACTTGACTCTTGCAAATGACGACGAGTATAGTAAAATGATAAATGCAGTTGACTTTGATGAGATCCGTCGAATTGCAATCGAAGAACTCGGCATGGTTTATGCGTCGGAAGACCAGATTATCTCCTATGTGCGTGAAAACAGCGATTATGTGAGACAAATAAACGACCTGTCGAAGTAATGCAGGTGTTATCTTGGTAAATTCAGGTAATAAAAAAGCAAGGGTTTCGGCTTCAAGAGGCCGCGCAAGAAGTGTATCAAACAGGTTGGGAGTATTTTTTCTTTTCGTGCTCTTTACTTTTGTTGCACTGTCGGTGCGGCTTATTTTTATTACCAAAGACAATGACGATGTCTATCAGCAAAAGATCCTGGCACAGCAGACCTATGATTCACAGATAATCAATGCCAAGCGCGGCGAGATCATCGATGCCAACGGAACGGTCCTTGCTGCCAGCCGTGAAGCTTATAATGTTATCCTTGACGTAAAGAAGCTCCTTACCATGGAAGCGGAGAACGGCAAGGGCCTTGTAAAGAGCGCCACCATAGACGCTCTTGTCAGCATTTTCGACGTGGATCGCAATGTTATAAACAATTATATAAATCAGGTGCCGGACTCCCAGTATTATGTGGTGAAAAAGGGTGTTACCTTCGATGAGATGAGCAGGTTCCTTCCCTACATCACAAAACCCGAGGAGGGTAAGGAGAAGGACAGCCTTTACAACAAGAACATAACGGGTGTCTGGTTCGAAAAGTACTATGTTCGTTATTATCCCCAGAATAATCTTGCCTGCGATCTCATAGGTTTCTCTCTTTCCGATGGCGTTGCTTCTTACGGACTGGAAGAATATTACAACGACATACTTTCGGGAACCTCGGGACGCCGTTACGGATATTTGAGCGGTGAGACCACCATGGAAGTCACCACCATCCCCGCTGTTGACGGAAATACACTGGTTTCCACCATCGATACCAATGTTCAGATGATGGTGGAGAGATCTCTCCGTGCTTTCAGCAATCAATACGAAAACAACGCACGAAAGGGCTTGGGAGCCAATAATCTGGGTTGCATCATCATGAGGGCCGATAGCGGCGAGATCCTTGCAATGGCAAGCTATCCTACCTTTAACCTCAACGATCCCATGAACCTGACCCATCTTTACACGGAATCGGAGATCAAACAGCTTGAAGAAGAAGGCACCCTCAGGGATGCCTATGATGCTTTGTGGAAAAACTTCTGTATTGCGGATACCTATGAACCCGGTTCCGTAATGAAGCCCTTTACCGTGGCCATGGGCCTTGAAACGGGTGCCATAAACGGCAGTGAATCCTTCTATTGCGGTGGTTCCCTTAAGGTGGCGGATCACGATATCCCATGCCACAACACCGACGGTGACGGCTGGCTCAGCGTAAGACAGGCTGTGGCAAAGTCCTGTAACGTGGCTCTTATGCATATTGCCGCCAAGGTGGGATATAAGGATTTCCTTGATTATCAGAGCGTATTCAACATCGGACTGCGCACAAACATCGACCTTGCGGGCGAGAGCCGTACGGATGCCCTTGTTTACAATGAAAAGACCCTGCATGAAGCGGAACTTGCAACCTCCAGCTTCGGACAGGGCTTTAACGTTACCATGATACAGATGGCTGCGGGGTATGCTGCCCTGGTGAACGGCGGTTACTATTACGAGCCCCATGTGGTCTCAAAGATCTTAAGCGCCGGCGGCTCTGTCATAAAGAACATCGAACCCAGACTTATCAAGCAGGTGGTCTCTTCGGAAACTTCAGATACCATCAGGGGTTATTGCAATGCCGTTGTAACCGAAGGTACCGGCTGGAGAGCAAAGCCGGCAGGCTATGAGATCGGCGGTAAGACCGGAACGGCGGAGACCGTACCCAGAGGAAACGGAGAGTACGTTGTCTCCTTCATGTGCCATGCTCCCGCCGACGATCCCGAGATAATCTGTTATGTGGTGGTTGACAGGCCCAATGTTTCCAAGCAGGAAGACGCTAAATACGCTTCCATCATCTCCAAGCAGATACTTACGGATGTGCTCCCTTATCTGAATATCCCCATGACACAGGAACTGTCGCAGAAGGATATCGATGAACTCAATGAGCTTGAGCTTTCCGTTCTCACAAACAGAGATGAGGGCAATGAAGAAGAAACCGAAACCGACAGCGGAGAGAAAGAAGGAAATCAGTAATGTATAAAGATATGTTGTTGCTTGCGGGATGCGCCTTTGTTTTAAGCCTGATACTGGGCTTTTTGCTCATTCCCGTTTTAAGAAGGATAAAGGCGGGGCAGACCGAGAGAGACGACGGCCCCAAATCCCATCAGACAAAGACCGGTACTCCCATCATGGGCGGACTTATCTTTCTTATTGCCGCAACGGCAGTGGCTTTGTTTACTTTCAGGGATCATCCGGACACATTGCCTGTGCTTCTCCTTACCTGGGGCTTTGCGGCTGTGGGCTTTATCGATGATTTCATAAAGGCAGTATTAAAGCGCTCCATGGGCTTAAGAGCCTGGCAGAAGATGCTGCTCCAGATCTGTGTTTCCCTTGCTTTTGTGCTGTTTTTGTACTTTAAACCGGATTATGTATTTGAAGCATACATTCCATTTGCGGGGGTAAAGACCGTCAATGCGGGCGTATTTGCCGTTCCTGCGGCTGTCTTTATCATTGTCGGTACCGTTAACGGATCTAACTTTACCGACGGAGTGGACGGCCTTGAATCAAGCGTCACTGTGTGGATCATGGCCTTCTTTGCGGTGGCAAGCGTACTGTCCTTAAAGAATGTCACCACGCTTCCCGTTATCTTCATAGGTGCGCTGGCGGGATTTTTGGTGTTTAACACCAACAAAGCAAAGGTGTTCATGGGAGATACGGGTTCCCTGGCTCTGGGCGGACTGGTATCGGGTCTTGCTTACATGCTCCATCTTGAACTTTACATACCCATAATAGCCCTTATCTATTTTGCGGAGGTCTTGAGCGTTATCCTTCAGGTCCTTTATTTCAAGGCAACCCACGGCAAGCGCATATTCAAGATGGCACCCATACATCATCATTTTGAACTTTCGGGCTGGAGCGAAGCCAAGGTTGTGTATATATTCAGCCTCGTTACCGCATTGCTCTGTGCCTTTTCACTGGCTTTACTGCCTTTCTGGAGTAATTGATGCAAAAGAAAAAGTCTTTCTTTTCAAACAAAAGGTATTTTGATTTTTCACTCCTTTTCATAGTGCTTTTTCTTATCGGCTTCGGGCTTGTCATGATCTATTCCACAAGCTCTTATAACGCTGCCCTGGATTATGACGGAGACGGTCTTTATTTCCTTCGTAAACAGCTTATTTCCGCTGCCGTGGGTGTGGTGGGCATGCTGGTTATCTGCTTTATCCCCTATGGGATATACAAGAATTTTGCCCTTATAATCTATGTTCTTTCGGCTTTCAGTATACTTTTGGTGCTCACACCCCTTGGACACACCGGTAACGGTGCAAGGCGCTGGGTTTATCTTTTCGGTATGTCGATCCAGCCTGCCGAGATAGTCAAGGTGGGAGTCATTATATTCCTTGCGGCGTTGCTTTCGAAGATGAGCAACAAGGAACGGGCCAGCTGGAAGGGGATATTTATAACTCTTATCCCTGCTGGCATCATCAGCGGCATGCTGTATATAATAACAAATAACCTTAGCTCCGCACTGATCGTGGCAGGTATCGCAGTCTGCATGCTGGCGATCTCCACGCCCAAATGCTATAAACTTTATATCCTGATGGCGTTGGGGGCCATCGGGGCTATTCTTTTGGTGGTGGGCATTGCCAAGGGCTTTCTTGGTTCCGGCATGGGCTTTCGAGGTGAGAGAGTGCTTGCCTGGTTAAATCCGGAAGGCTATGCGGACGGCAAGGGCTTTCAGGTCCTTCAGTCCCTTTACGGAATCGGATCCGGCGGTATCTGGGGTAAGGGACTTGGAAAGAGCATGCAGAAACTGGGATTTCTTCCCGAAGCCCAGAACGATATGATCTTTTCCATCATCTGCGAAGAACTGGGTCTTTTCGGAGGCCTTTCCATAATCCTCATGTTTATTTTGCTTTTGTGGCGCATAAGGGATGCGGGAGTCTACTGCACCGATATGTTCGGCAATCTCCTGGTAACCGGCATATTCTCACATGTGGCCATTCAGGTCATCATCAACATTGCCGTTGCCACAAACTCGATCCCCAACACCGGTATGCCGCTTCCTTTCATCAGTTACGGCGGTTCCAGTATCATTTTTATCCTGGCGGAAATGGGCATTGTTATGAATGTTGCCCGCAACGCGGATTTCAAGGATCGCAGGGAAGAAAAACCTGCTGAAGCAGAGGACGGCAATGAAGAAGCGTAAGGGAAAACTCCGGGTTTTCATAGTGGTACTGACGATACTTCTTGTCTTTGCCGGGATCGGTTTTGGCGGGTATCTCTATATCACAAAGAATTACACCGTTAACAATGTGATCATCGAAGGCAATGTCCATTATACCGATGAACAGATCATCGACCTTGTGATGACCGGAAGATTCGGGCACAATTCCATTTATCTTTCCTACAAGTACAAGAATCGAGAGATAAAGGACGTCCCCTTTGTGGATACCATTTCAGTGACCATTCTTTCTCCCGATTCGGTGCGTATAAGCGTTTATGAAAAAGCACTGGCGGGTTTTATCGAATACCTGGGCCGGTATATCTATTTTGACAGGGACGGTACCGTGGTGGAAAGTTCCACGGTAAAGACTCAGGGTGTTCCCGAGGTTGTGGGAGTGGATTTTGACTATGTGGTCCTTTATGATAAGCTCCCTGCTCAGGATCCCAAACTCTTTAACAAGGTCCTTAACCTTACAAAGCTTATGTCAAAATATTCGGTGGAGGCCGAAAAGATATACTTTAACAGGAACGGGGATATTGTTCTTTATCTCGGTAGTATAGTGATTAACCTCGGCAGGGAGGAAAATCTTGACATAAAGATCATGAACCTGCCCTCGATCCTCAAAAAACTCGACGGTATGAGCGGAACTTTGAGGATGGAGAATTATGACGAAAATACCGACAGGGTTTCTTTTGAACCGGACCGCACTCAGGAGACGCAGTGAAAACAATACTCAGAGATCTCATAAAAGACAAGCGAATACTGATTCTTGGATACGGAAGAGAGGGCCGCTCCAGCCTTGAACTCATCAGACGTGTGGGCGGTTTTGAAAGTCTTTTCGTTTCGGATCTTAAGGATGTTTCGGGAGACCTTCCCGATGGAGTCAAAGGCTTCTTCGGAGAGTCCTATCAGAGTGTTATAGATGATTTCGATGTGGTTTTTAAAAGTCCCGGTATCGTTCTTGAAAAGCAGGTGACGGAGTATAAAAGCCTCATCACTTCCCAGACTGAGGTCTTCATGCAGGCCTACGGAGACAAAGTGGTGGGGATAACAGGCACAAAGGGCAAAAGCACCACCTCGTCCCTTATGTACCATGTGCTGAAGACTGCCGGACTCAAGGCGCTTTTCGGGGGCAATATCGGAATTCCCGTATTTGAACTGTCCGACAGCATTGAAAATGACAGCGTCATAGTGCTGGAATTATCCTGTCATCAGCTTGAATACCTTAAGACTTCACCCAAACGGGCCATACTTTTAAACATATACGAAGATCATCTGGATCATTACGGGACCAGGGAAAAGTACGCGGATGCAAAGAAAAACATCTTTTCTCACCAGGGACCCGGTGATATCTTTTATACAACGGAAGAGACCTATGAAAAAGAAAACCTTGAAAAACTCTGTCATTCCCGGGTGGTGAAGGTTTCCTTAAAGGACGCGCCTTTTTCCGATTTCGCCGAAATTCCCGGCACAAGACTCATGGGAACACACAATGTGCTGAATTGTGCTTTTGTGTACAGGGTCTGCTCCGAACTCGGAGTTTCAAAGCACGCCTTCCTTGAGGCTGTCGGGACCTTTGAGCCCCTGCCTCACAGACTTGAGAGATTTGTGGCTGCAGACGGCAGGGTTTTCTACGACGATTCCATTTCCACCACCGTGGAATCTGCCATCAATGCGGTAAAGAGCGTAAATAACGGAGGGATCCTTCTTCTGGGAGGAATGGAGCGCAATCTGGATTATTCGGAGCTGGTGGACTTTCTTCATTCCTCGGATCTTGATCATGTGGTATGCATGTACAGGGCGGGAGAGAGGATATACGATCTATACACCAAAGGAAGCGGAGGACCGGGGGCTGTCCTTGTAAAGGATCTCTCGGAAGCAGTTGCTTTTGCCGTGTCAAATCTTAAGCCGGAAAAAGCATGTATCTTAAGTCCCGCAGCCGCCAGTTACGGCTATTTTAAGAATTTCGAAGAACGGGGTGACCGGTTCAAATCACTGGTTTCCGAAATGATAAAAAAGTGATATAATTCCCAATATTTAATGTTGCGAATTCCATAAAATAATTATATTATAGACATGGTGAGTTTTAGGAGGAAGAGGAGGAAGTACCTTGCTTGAGATAGTAAACAAAGACGCCGGAACGGCCGCAAAGATAATAGTTATCGGTGTCGGCGGCGCCGGAAACAATGCGATAAACAGAATGGTAGATGAGAATATTTCAGGGGTTGAGCTCATCGGGGTTAACACGGATAAACAGGCACTTCAGCTTTGCAGAGCACCCAAACTCATCCAGATCGGCGAGAAGATCACCAAAGGTCTTGGCGCAGGTGCCAAGCCCGAGATCGGTGAAAAGGCAGCCGAGGAATCCAGTGAAGAACTTCAGGCCGCTATACGCGGATGCGATATGATCTTTATTACCTGTGGTATGGGAGGCGGAACCGGAACCGGCGCGGCTCCCGTTATCGCGCGCCTTGCCAAGGAAATGGGCATCCTTACCGTAGGTGTCGTTACCAAACCCTTCAGATTCGAAGCAAAGCAGCGTATGGTCAATGCCGTCAGCGGTATAGAGAAGATCAAGGAGCATGTGGATACCCTTACCGTTATCCCCAACGAAAAACTTCTTGAGATCATCGATAAACGTACATCCATGCCGGATGCCTTCAAGAAGGCCGATGAGGTACTTCAGCAGGCTGTTACCGGTATTACCGATCTTATCAATACTCCCGCACTCGTAAATCTTGACTTTGCCGATGTCCAGACCGTAATGAAGGGCATGGGCGTTGCTCATATCGGTATCGGTACCGGCAAGGGCGACAACAAGGCTATCGATGCCGTCAAGATGGCAGTGGAGAGTCCCCTTCTGGAGACCAACATCAGCGGCGCAAGAAACGTTATCATCAATGTTTCAGGCGATATTTCCCTTCAGGATGTATCCGAGCCCGTTGATTATGTTCGCGATCTTACGGGCGACGATGTCAATATCATCTTTGGTGCGATGTACTCCAAGGAAGATCAGGAATCCTGCACCATTACCGTTATTGCCACCGGTCTTACTCCTGTCAGTGAAAGGATCTCCTTCACTCCCAGACTTAATACCGCTACGGCCAAACCCGTAAATCCTTCGGTCAATACGGTTTCAGAGCCTGTCAAGACCAATGTGCTCAATCAGCCCACACCCAATCTTAAACCCAATGTGGATCAGATTGTTTTGGATATTCCTTCTTTCCTTAAAAAATAAAACCTTTCAAGGAGATAACCATGAAATGTCCTTTTTGCGGCAACGCAGACACACGAGTTATTGATTCCAGACCTGCCGAGGATAACAATTCCATTCGCAGACGTCGTATTTGCGATGAGTGCGGCAAGCGTTTCACCACCTACGAGAAGGTTGAGACCATCCCTCTTATCATCATCAAGAAGGATAAGAACCGCGAGACCTACGACAGAGTCAAACTTGAGGGCGGCGTGCTCCGTGCATGCCACAAGCGTCCCATCACCGCAGCCCAGATAACCAAGCTGGTGGATGAGGTTGAGACGGAGATCTTCTCACTGGAAGAGAAGGAGATCGAAAGCCGCGTGATCGGTGAGAAGGTCATGAACAAACTTAAAGATATCGATGCGGTTGCTTATGTAAGATTTGCTTCCGTTTACCGTGAATTTAAGGATGTCAACACCTTCATGGACGAACTTCGCAATGTCCTTGAAAAATAAAATCGGTTATTGACGAAATCGATCATCTGTATTATTTTGTTATTTGCCAACTAAATATACACAATTTATAGAAGACAGGAGACTTAAGATGAAAGCATTTAAAAGATTATTGGCTCTCACTCTTATGTCGGCCACTCTGACTGTTGCATTCTGCGGATGCGGAAGCGACAAGGCGGATGCTTCTTCCATCACCATCGGAATCCCTCAGGACCTTGAGGACAGTCTTGACCCCCACGTTGCAGTGGCGGCAGGAACGAAGGAGATTCTGTTCAATATCTTCGAGGGTCTTGTTAAGCCCGACAAGAATGGTGATCTGTATCCCGCCGTGGCTGACAGCTACGAAATTTCAACCGACGGACTCACTTATACCTTTCACATGAGAAAGGGCGTGAAGTTCCATGACGGTAATCCGGTTACGGCTGAGGATATCCTCTATTGTATATCCAAGAATGCCGACACAGAAAGCGGAAGTGCTTATGTATCGGCATTTTCCAATATTGAGGATTATTATGCCGAGGGCGAGAACATCGTCATTAAGTTAAAACAGAAGGACACTGATTTCCTTCAGTACATGACCATGGCGATTATCCCCAAGAGCAATCCCAATCCCGATACCAATCCCATTGGAACCGGCCCCTACAAGTTCACATACCGTTCTCCCCAGGAGAACATCGTCCTTACAAGATTTGACGATTACTGGGGTGAAAAAGCACACATCAAGGAAGTAACCCTTAAGATCTGTGCAAGTGCGGATTCCATCGTTATGTATCTGCTGGGAGGATCTATCGATCTCTTTGCCCGTATCACCACAACACAGATGGAACAGCTCAAGGACAGCAACTTCGATATCCTTGAGGGCACCATGAACCTTGTTCAGGCAATGTACTTAAACAATAACTTTGAGCCCTTTAAAGACGAGAGAGTTCGTCAGGCTCTTTGCTATGCCATAGACAGGGACGAGATATTAAAGCTTTCCTTCAACGGCAAGGGCACGGTACTTGGTTCTTCCATGTTCCCTGCATTCGGTAAGTATTACATCGATGAGACCAAGGATGTTTACAAGCCCGACCTTGAAAAAGCAAAGGCCCTTCTTAAGGAAGCAGGCTACGAAAACAGTCTTTCTTTTGCCATAACGGTTCCTTCCAATTATCAGCCTCACATCGATACCGCACAGGTTATCGTTGAGCAGCTTAAGAAGATCGGAGTCAAGGCAGAGATCAAGCTTGTTGAATGGGATACCTGGGTATCCGACACCTATGTGGGCAGAAATTTTGAAGCAACTGTAGTTGGCGTTGACGCTTCTCAGATGACTGCCAGAGCAATGCTTGAAAGATTCGTTTCGGATTCGGGCAAGAATTTCATCAACTACTCAAATCCCGAGTACGATGAGACCTTTAAGAAAGCAGTTTCCACCACAGACGATGCCGAAGCCACAAAGCTTTACAAGGACTGCGAGTGGATCCTTACAAACACCGCTGCCAATGTTTACATTCAGGATCTTGCGGAGTTTGTTGCCATCAATAACAAATATACGGGATATGAATTCTATCCCATTTATGTAATGGATATTGCAAAGATCAGACTTAAATGATCCGTGGCACCCATGGTGCCGGGGTGAAAACCCCTTTTAACAGAAGAAAGGCGGGAGCATGAAATACGTTTTAAAGAAGTTACTGACGACGTTGATAACTTTGACAGCGGTTTCTGCTCTCGTGTTTTTTTCTTTTTCCGTGATACCCGGTAATCCCGCGATCTCAAGACTCGGAACCGAGGCTACTCCCGAAAAGATCGAAAAGCTGACTCATGAGATGGGACTTGACCGTCCCGTGTTCGAGAGGTACGGAGAGTGGGTTGCGGGGATCTTTCACGGTGATTTCGGAAGATCTTACAGCTACAATACAGACGTTTCTTCGTTGCTTTCCGAGAAGATCGTAACGACTCTTATACTTTCCCTTCTTGCCATAGTGCTGACGGTGGCGGTTTCTTTTCCTGTGGGTATTTACTGCGCAAGGAAAAGCGACTCCAAGCTGGATGTGTTCCTTACATCCTTAAATCAGCTGATAATGGCTGTCCCTTCTTTCTTTTCCGGTATCCTTATAACCCTTCTTTTTGGTTTTGCGCTCAGGCTCTTTACTCCCGGGGGCTTTGTTTCTTACAAGGTGGATCTTGTAAGGTGCGTATCCTATCTGTTTTTCCCGGCTCTTGCCATCGCACTTCCGAAGATATCCATGGTTGTGAAACTTTTAAAGGATACGGCATTAAAAGAAGCGGATAAGGACTATGTTGTAACCGCCTATTCAAGGGGCAATGCCACCAAGGCAGTATTTTATAAGCACGTTCTTAAGAACGCCATGATCCCCGTCATCACCTTCCTTGGCATGACCTTTGCGGACATCATTGCCGGAAGCATAATCGTAGAGCAGGTGTTCAGCGTTCCGGGGCTTGGACGTATCCTTCTTACATCCATTTCCGGCAGGGATTATCCCGTGGTTGAAGCAATTATCCTTCTTTTGGCCGCTGCAGTGGTCATCAGCAATCTGACGGTGGATTTTTTGTACAGAGCATTTGATTCAAGGATCAGGGTATAGCATGGTAAAAGCAAATGACAGGACAAAGTTAATACTGGGCTGCATCCTGACGGGTATCGTGCTCATCATGTGTCTTTGCGGCATTTTCTTTACTCCCTACGATCCCATGGCCATGGATGCTGCGGCGGATAAGAGTGTGAGCCTTAAGCACATCATGGGCTGCGATCAGTTTGGCAGGGATGTTTTTTCAAGAGTCCTTGTGGGCGTTAAAGAAACCATGATCGTTGCGGGATCCGTTGTGCTCATCGGAGCCTTTTTCGGAACGATCCTCGGGACAGTTACCGGCTATTTCGGCGGGTGGCTGGATGAGATCCTTATGAGACTTAACGATGCGGTCTTAGCCTTTCCTTCAGTGCTTTTGGCCCTTCTTATAATCGGCCTTTACGGCGGCGGAAGAAACACCCTCATACTGGCTCTTGGTATAGCCTTTATCCCCAGCTTTGCGCGTATTGTCCGCTCTGAGGTCTTAAGGATCAGAAACCTTGATTATATCAAGAGCGTGCGGCTTTTCGGGGCGGGACATTTAAGGATCATCGTTGTTCACATCCTTCCAAACCTTAAGACCGTGCTTTTTTCGGGTATACTCATCGGGTTTAACAATGCGGTGCTGGCGGAAGCGGGCATGAGTTACCTCGGCATGGGTGTGGCACCTCCCAATCCAAGCCTCGGGCGCATGCTTTCGGAGGCCCAGGCTTATATCTTTACAAATCCCCTGACCGCGGTATTCCCCGGAATTACCATAGTTATCATGATACTCGGCTTTTCCCTTCTTTCGGAAGCCTTCAAGAAAGGATGAGCCTATGAGCATGCTTAAAGTCGAAGATCTGTGCATCAAGGTGCACGATAAAAAAACAACGGATACTCTTGTACGTGACGTGGATTTTGAAATGAACAAGGGTGATATCATGGGTATCGTGGGCGAGTCCGGATCCGGCAAGACCATGACTGCGCTTGCCATAGCGGGGTTACTCAGCCGCCATGACATGGAAAAGCGGGGACATATCATCTTTGAAGGCATTAACCTTCTGGAGATCAAAAGAAATGTCTTAAGAAAGATCCAGGGCAACGAGATCTCCATGGTCTTTCAGGAGCCTCTTAATTCCTTAAATCCCCTTAAAAAGGTGGGGTGGCAGGTGGAAGAGAGCCTTAGGATCCACACCTCCATGGACGC
>JAEEGT010000005.1 GCA_016280465.1 Lachnospiraceae bacterium
ACGTATACACGCAAATTATTGATTTTGCAGCAGCATTGGGCATTTCAATAGACCTTGTAAAGCTTAAATCCATTTCAAAGCCGATGCCGTCTAAAAATTCGGCTTCGATGGATGGAGTGCCGTTCAAGTTTCGCAAGTACGACATTCTTGTGACTGACAACGTCAAGCGCACGAAAGGCACGAAATTCGACATCAAGATAGATGATGACAAGGTCTGCCTTACGAATCTTAACAGGCAGATCATCGCCACAAGAAAGACCGTTGGAAAATACAAGGTGGATGCAGCGGAAGAACGGGTTCACGACATCAATCCCGACTGTACCGTAAAGACATATAAAACCTTCTTTTTGCCCGAGACAAAGGATCAGTTTGATTTCCGGGATTACGATTATGTGGTGGACGCCATAGATACGGTCACCGGCAAGCTAGCCATCATAGAAAAAGCAAAAGAAGAAGGTGTGCCCGTCATTTCTTCCATGGGAGCGGGGAATAAATTCAATGCGTCCATGTTTGAGGTGGCGGATATCTACAAGACATCCGTATGTCCTCTTGCCAAGGTTATGCGCCACGAATGCAAAAAACGGGGCATCAAATCCCTTAAGGTGGTTTATTCCAAAGAAGAACCCGTCAGTCCCATGAATGATGCGCTTGCAGATCATACTGAAGAGGCCTGCTCGCCGGAAGCTGAAAGAAAGGGTACGAAACGTCGTTCAATTCCCGGTTCCACAGCTTTTGTTCCCTCTGTTGTGGGGCTCATCATCGCAGGTGAAGTGATCAACGATCTGACTGCGGATCTGCGGCCCGCGTCTTTATCGTAGCGCCTTCACGCACAGTATATTCGAAAGCAGATACCCCGTGTGCTTTTTGACATAGGTGTCGTACTCGCTCTTGTTTATGTACAGACGGCGGCCCCAGGAGGATATTTCGTACCAGTCATCATCGATGCCGGTGACGGAAACATAATGAGCATTGATATTTGTATCAGGGAGGTAATTGCCTCCCTGTTTTCTGTATAAAGTCACAAAGTGCTTCCCGAAGATATTGGGGAAATTGGGACCGATGGACAGACACACGGGGATGTTGTCGGACAGCATCTGCCGGATCCGTTTGTCACGCCTCCTTCGGGAAATTCCCCAGAAAGCTATGTAAGGAAGCCCGTGAAAAAGAAAATACAGGTTGATGCCGATAGCCAGTACCACCCCGTTTATTCCAAGCCCCGGGATCACAGGAAGGTACCAAGACATCTTCCGGGCAAGCTTCATGTAGGTATCCTGGTCTATAGTACGGGCGGCTTTGCCCTGCTCTTTGGCAGCAGGATCCGGGCATGTGGCATATCTTGCATGCTTACTCGGAGTATCCGTCTGGGCGATTATGTTTGCACAGGCAATGACCCCGCACCCGCTGTTTTGCAGCCTTTTCTTCGGAAACCAGTGCTGGGCTCCGCCGTATGCATTTTCATTTTCCGTATTAACTTCAAACAGTGGCTTTAAAAGTCCGGTCATGTTCGCACCCCCTATTGTATCCTCCGCCAATGTATCCCGCTTAGGAAAATCATATCAGAAAACCGGCCCCTTCACCATAAATTCTTGCGATTTTAACCGCGCTGCGAGATAATTACATCATAGTAAAGAAAATGCGAGGGTAACACCATGAATACAGTAAGGCGCGCTACGGAAGCCGATATACCCGCAATACTGAAACTTCTTGTACAGGTGGACATGGTCCATCACAACGGACGTCCGGATATTTTTAAGGGTCCGGCCACCAAATATAATGCGGAGCAGCTTAAGACCATAGTAGCTGATGATACGACCCCTGTTTTTGTATGCACGGATCCTGAGGGTAATGTTCTGGGTCATGCTTTTTGCGTTTATAAACAGTTTTTGGACGACAACGTGCTGACTGACATTAAGACTCTCTACATAGACGATATCTGTGTGGATGAAGGCGCAAGAAACCGTCACGTGGGTAAAAGCCTTTACGACCATGTGCTGAAATTTGCCAGGGAGGAGGGCTTTTACAACGTGACCCTCAATGTATGGAGCTGCAATCCGGGAGCCCTTGCTTTTTACGAAAAAATGGGCATGGTACCCCAGAAGATCGGCATGGAAATAGTTTTAGGTTCGGAGGATTGATATGTTTTTTGCTATAGAAGAGACCCTCAGGGAAGTAAAAGAAGCGGAACTTAAAAAGTCCGACAGGCAGTATGTGGCTGTCCTGTCCTTTGAAGAGTGGAACAGCAGTCGCGAAAGTTTTGAAATGGGCATCGATATGGATCTCAACATTTCAGAGATCTACACCACCAAGGCCGAGGTCAACTATGATTCATTGACAGGTTCTTTTTCCATCCCCGACAGAAACGATTTTTACAAAGAATACAAATTTGCTTTTGCTTTGGATGAAAAGGGCATCGTGTTTATCGATGACAGCGGCAAGGCATTGGAGATCATAAGGGCTGTCCAGAGTACAAAGAAATGGAAATTCCCCAGCCTTGAAAGATTCCTCTACGATTTTCTCGATCAGATAGTCATAGACGATCTCAGGCTCATGGAAAGATATGAAAAAGAACTGGATACCATTGAGAAAAAGATCATCGAGGGAGAAGAAAAGTTCCCCGCCGGCAGACTCAATGACATCAGGAACGACATCCGTGATCTTCGGACCCATTACGAGCAGCTTATGGATCTGGGGCAGGAACTGGAAGAGAACGAAAACAATTTCTTTAAACAGGGAAATTTAAGATACTACAGGATGTTCTTAAACCGCATGGCGAGACTGCACGACAATTCCACGGCTTTAAGGGATTACACCATGCAGCTTCGCGATATGTACAAAGCGGAACTTGATATTAAACAGAACAGGATCATGACGGTCCTTACGGTGGTCACCACCATCTTTATGCCCCTTACACTCATCGTAGGCTGGTACGGCATGAACTTTCGATACATGCCTGAGCTTGAGTGGAGCTGGGGATATCCGGCGGTCATCGCCCTGAGCGTTATCGTCGCCGTGGGAGGTATCCTGTTTTTTAAAAAGAAAAAGTGGTTTTAGCACGTTACTTGCGGGGGTTACAGCATGCCTTTTCAGATAGTCAGAAATGATATTACAAAAATGCGGGTGGATGCCATAGTCAATACGGCAAATCCCCTGCCCTTATACGGCGACGGCATCGATACTGCCGTTTACGAAGCAGCGGGAGTTGAAAAACTCCTTTCGGAGCGTAAGAAGATCGGGGTCATCGGACGGGGAAGGTCTGTCATCACAAAGGGCTTTGATCTTCCCGCAAAATATATCATCCACACGGTGGGTACACGCTGGTGCGGCGGTGATGAAGGCGAAGAAGAGATCATCAGGAGCTGTTATGGTTCTGTCTTCAGGGTGGCGGTGGAAAACGGCATCGAAAGTCTGGCAATTCCGCTCTTGGCCTCGGGCAGTTACGGTTTTCCCAAGGGCATAGCCCTAAGGATCGCACTTTCGGAGATCGAGGCTTTTCTTAAAGACAACGATATGGAAATATATCTGGTGGTCTTTGACGAAAAGTCCTTTGCCCTTTCCACGGAACTCTACGGGGATATCGACGAATACATAAACGATAACTATGTGGAAGAAAAGACCGACCTGGAATACGGTGGCGGTCGTCCGCGGGAAAAACGTCGAAACTTGCTTAGAAGATCTGCAAAGAACAGGGCCTCTTTTGGAGCCTTGGAAGAGGAATACTTCACAAGCGAATCCTGCATGCTGATGAGTGACTCCTCAATGGACCTGTCACCCATGACGGGCGCCGTTCCTAAGATGGATGCAGCCCCTGTGACGGGTGCCGCTCCTATGATGAGCGCTGCTCCAATGGCGAAGAAGAGCCTGGAGGATGTGGTAAAGAACCTGGACAAGACCTTCATGGAGCTGGTTTTTTCTTTTGCCGACGAGCGTGGATTTACGGATCTGGAAGTGCAGAAAAGGGCCAATCTTAACCGCAAGGCCTTCTCAAAACTTAAATGCGGCACCACCAAAAATCCCAGCAAATCTACTGCCCTTGCTTTTGCAGTGGCACTCAAACTGAACCTTGACGAGACAAAGGACCTTCTTTCAAGAGCCGGTTTTGCCCTTTCTCCCTGCAGCAGGCAGGACCTGATCGTGCAGTACTTTATTGAGAAAGAAGCCTACGATATATATGAGATAAACGTGGCTTTGTTTGAGCACGGGGAACAAACCTTGGGCGAGGTGCTCGTATAATGTCGCCTGTCAAGTGACCAAAGCCCCTTACGGAAACTCTATAATGACCTCAGTAACAGAAAACAACAGAAAGCAGCGGCGAGCCCGCAGCGGTTTACGGAGGTAATCATTATGAGAGAAAACATGACAGAACTTGTATTTATCCTTGACAGAAGCGGATCCATGAGCGGTCTTGAGTCCGATACCATCGGGGGCTTCAATTCCATGATCGCAAAGCAGCAAAAGGAAGAGGGCGAGGCCATCGTATCCACAGTGCTCTTTGACGACACTTCCGATGTGATCCATGACAGAGTGCCCATCGGGGACATTAAAAAGATGACCGAAGAGGACTACTATGTCAGAGGATGCACCGCACTTCTTGATGCCGTGGGCGGGGCAATACACCATATCGGTAACGTCCATAAGTACGCAAGGGAAGAGGACCGCCCCGCAAAGACCCTCTTTGTTATCACAACGGACGGTATGGAGAATGCAAGCCGCCGCTATTCCTTCAAAGATATCAAGAAGATGATCGAGCGACAGAAGGAAAAGTACAACTGGGAGTTTCTTTTTCTTGGAGCCAACATCGATGCCATCGAAGTTGCCGGCAATATGGGCATAAGCAGGGACAGAGCCGCTAATTACAACTGCGACGAAATGGGCACGGCTCTTAACTACACGGTTCTTGAAAAAGCCGTAAGCCGCGTGAGAAGGTGCAAGTCCTCAAGCGAAATGACCATGGCCTTCACCGGCGGAGCCTGGAAGGAAGATATCGACGAAGACTTTGCCAAAAGAAGCAAATAAAGCACGGTTTATAAAGATTTAATTATTGACCTCTTGAAATTACAAAACGGCGTGATACAATCTAATTGTGCACAATGTAATTTCGGGAGGTCTTTTTATGTCAAAAATTACTTTGAAAGGGAAAAAATGGAAAAAGAATTCGATATCCAGGAGTATATGACTAAGGGCGTGGAGCGTGTCGTAGCCGATGCCATGAAGGCTACCTTAAAGAATCCCAAGGAAAGCGCCTTCATGCTGGGATTTGCGGGAGCCAGCGCCGCTGCCTCAAAGAAGCGTAAAAAAGCGGAAAAGAACGGAGAGCACATACCGCCTTTTCTTATTGCCAGCATCACCAGCAAATGTAACCTCCACTGTGCAGGCTGCTACTCACGGTGTAACCATGCGACTGTTGATGCGGAGCCTGTCAGTCAGTTAAGTTCCGAGGAATGGTTCAAGGTCTTTGACGAGGCGGACGATCTCGGGATCAGCTTTATCCTTCTTGCAGGGGGTGAGCCTATGCTGAGAAGGGATGTCATAGAGGCTGCGGGAAAGAAAAAGAATATTCTTTTTCCCATCTTTACAAACGGAACCTTCATGGATGAAAAGTACTTCGAGCTTTTCGATAAAAGCCGAAATCTGATCCCCATCATGAGTATCGAGGGCAAGAAAGACATCACCGATGCAAGGCGGGGAGAAGGTATCTACGACCGTCTCATCAGCAACATGGACGAGCTTCAGAAAAGAGGACTTATCTTCGGAGCATCCGTGACCGTTACCACCGAGAATGTCCGTGAGGTGGCTTCCGAGAGCTTCTTAAGCGAACTGTCAAACAGGGGCTGTAAGGCGGTGATCTTCGTGGAATTCGTTCCCGTTACCGATGACAGCAAACACCTTGCTCCCGGTGAAGAGGAACGTGAATACTTAAAGAACGAGATTGCCCGTTTAAGGCAGGAAAAGCCCGAGATGGTCTATATTTCCTTCCCCGGTGATGAGAAGAGCTCCGGCGGCTGTGTGGCTGCGGGCAGAGGCTTCTTCCACATCAATTCCCACGGCGGAGCGGAGCCTTGTCCTTTTTCACCCTACTCCGATGTGAACATCAGAAACTCTTCGCTTCGTAACGCCCTGCATTCACCCTTGTTTTTGGCTTTGCAGAATGAGAATATACTTGTAGATGACCATGAGGGCGGCTGCGTGCTTTATGAAAAGCGTGATCTGGTGGAACAGATCATGAAGGAAGGCAGAACTAAAGAAGGTATTGCTTAAACAGCAGATCGTGAGGTGTACAATGGAGAATTTAAAAGAAACAGTCATGGGCAGAAAGAGCGTGCGCACTTTTGACGGAAATCCCGTCAGCGAGGAGCACAGAAAAGCTTTGGAGCGGTGTATCGAGGGTATTTCGAATCCCTTCGGCATCCCCGTGGAAATCGTGCTGATGGATGCGGATGAATGCGGACTTTCAAGTCCCGTTCTTTCCGGTGAGAAACTGTATGTGGCGGGAAAGGTTCCGAAGAAGCCCTATGCGGATGTGGCTATCGGTTACTCGCTGGAACAGCTCGTGCTTTATGCCTGGTCCCTCGGTATCGGTACCGTGTGGATCGGCGGCACAATGAAAAGAGATCTTTTTGAGAAGGCAGCGGGCCTTAAGGAAGGGGAGATGATGCCCTGTGTGAGTCCCCTGGGATATCCTGCCGAGAAACGTTCCATCAAGGAAGCAATGATGCGTAAAGGCATCGGCGCGGATTCAAGATTCCCCATGGGAAAGCTTTTCTTTGACACAGAGTGGGGCCGTGCACTGACTCCCGACGATGAAATGGCTGAGGTGCTTGAACTTGTAAGATGGGCTCCTTCCGCAGTGAACAAACAGCCCTGGAGGATAATCTTTAAGGACGGCGCATATCATTTCTACGAAAAGAAAGACAAGGGCTATGTGAGCGAAGCAGTGGGCGACATGCAGAAGGTGGATCTTGGCATCGCCCTTTGCCACTTTGTTATGGGCCTTGAAGACAAGGGTAAGAAAGCACAGGTTTCCGTTTGCAATCCCGGTATAAAGATACCGGAGGATGCGGAGTACATCGCAAGTGTAAAGGCTCTTTAAAACTCAAGAGAATACCGATTTGGGACCGGATGCGGAGATCGATCTCCCGCCGGCCCTTTTTTGTATGGCTGAGGGTGCAAACGTAACGGTGTAAGAGGTACGAAAAAGGTTGAAAAAGGCCTCCGGAAATGACAAAATAAATTGTATGGAAAGGGGGACTTTATGAAAGTTCTTATTATCAACGGAAGTCCGAGAGTCGGCGGCAATACCTCCCTGGCTCTTGAGGAAATGACTAAGATTTTTACCGAAGAAGGAATAGAAGCGGAGACCGTTCAGATCGGGAACAAGGATGTGCGGGGCTGTATTGCCTGCGGAAGCTGCGGAAAGAACGGCAAGTGCGTCTTTGATGATGTGGTGAACGAACTGGCTCCCAAGTTTAAAGAGGCGGACGGTCTGGTGGTGGCTTCACCCGTTTACTATGCCTCTGCCAATGCCACTCTTATCGCCTGCCTTGACAGGCTCTTTTACAGTACGGATTTTGACAAGACCATGAAGGTGGGGGCCAGCGTGGTGATAGCCCGCCGCGGAGGATGTTCCGCTACCTTCGATGAACTGAACAAGTATTTTACCATCAGCAACATGCCTGTGGCCTCCAGCCAGTACTGGAACTGCGCCCACGGCCTTGGAAAGGGTCAGGTGGAAAAGGACCTTGAAGGTCTTCAGACCATGAGGGTGCTTGCCAGAAACATGGCCTTTCTCATGAAGAGCATAGCTCTCGGAAAAGAAAAATACGGGCTTCCCGAAAGAGAACCCCATGCCTGGACCAATTTTATCGACGACTGATCATCCCGCTTTGCCAAAGGGCGCAAAACAAGGAGATAAGCATGATCCTTTACCACACAGGCTTTGAGATCATCAAAGAACCGGATATACATCATGGGCGAAAGAACGCGGACTTCGGACAGGGCTTTTATCTTACGGATGATGAAGCCTTTGCCCATCGCTGGGCGAGAGAGCGTAAGGGCGAAGAAACCGTGGTGAATACCTATGAGCTTGATACGGAAGGCCTGGCTGTCAAACGGTTTAAGAGGGATGAAAGCTGGTTTGAATATATCTACGGAAACCGCAGTCATAAGCCGGATCCCATTTCCGCCGATGTGATCATGGGTCCCATTGCCAATGACACCATTTACGATACCTTCGGAGTCATGACCAGCGGTATGCTGCCAAAAGAAATTGCCATGGACCTGCTGCTCATGGGGCCCGAATACCTGCAGATAACCTTAAAGACGGAGGTGGCAGCAAAGAACCTAAGGTGGCTTTCTTCCGTGAGCCTATCGTCCGAAGAGGTCAGGGAATACAGAAAGACCGTAATATCGGAGCAGGAAGAGTATCAAAAACTGTTTGTAAAAAAACTTGCCGGGTTTGGGGGTATACAGTGATGAAGATCAGGAAACTTAAGAAAAAAGAACGTTTTGATGCCTATATGATATCGGCCTACTGCTTTCACATGAGGGTGGAAGATCCCGAGGCAGAAAGACCCAAGCAGGAAGCAGCCAAGGTCGAAGACTGGGGCGCTTTTGCCGATGACGGCACTTTGATGGCCCGTATCATCAACAACAGCTACGAGTTTTACATTGACGGAACTCCGGTCAAAGCCGGAGGTATCGGCGCGGTATCCACCCTTCCCGAATACCGTGACAGCGGCGCAGTGAAGGAGATCTTCCGGGCTCTCATTCCCGCTGCCTATAAAAACGGGGAGGTCATTTCCACGCTCTATCCCTTTAAACATGCTTTTTACAGAAAAGCGGGCTATGAAACCGTAACCTACATGAACGAGTATACCTTCGGTCCCGCAACCTTGAAGGATTACCGTTTTGACGGCAAGGTGATCAAGTGGAATGCAGGGGACTCCCTTGAGGATTTCCTTGGGGTTTACAATGAGTTTGCACCCAAATACAATTTCGCCGCCACCCGTGACGAAAAGACCATGCTTGAGCATTTGAAAGTCGAAAAGCCCCTTATGGACCGGAAGTTTTCTTATGTCCTTAAGAAGGACGGTAAGGCTATAGCTTATGTGATCTTTACGGATATCCGCCACGATCCCGGTGCCATCCTCAAGGTTGAAGAATGTGCATGGATAAATCGGGACGGATTCAACGGAATACTGGGGTTCCTTGCAAGATTTGAGGCCGACTACGGGGA
>JAEEGT010000043.1 GCA_016280465.1 Lachnospiraceae bacterium
AGATATATACTGACCATGGCTATTTCGGGTGTGATCGGTATTGTTGTGTGGCCATTCTCTATCAAGGCTGTATTTGGCGGGACCCGCACCGGCGATACTTTCGGGGCTTTGTTTAATATGTCGGATACTTTTTATCGCCTTAAAGCCATGCTGAATGTCCTGACATATCATACTATGGGAGTTCCCGGGTGGGTCTTTCCCTGTCTGCTTCTTGTGATCGCGGCTGTCCTTCTGACGGTCAGGATACTGAAAAAAGAAAAAGGATACAGCAATGCCGCCGAAAAAGCGGCGATGCTCGTTACTCCCGTGGCAGTATACTTTCTGTTTGTATCCAAAGTCGCACCCTACCTTGTGGACAGATACATCATGTGCCTGTTTCCCTGGGTCAGTGTATTGTTGATCTGCGGTATGTTTCTTCTTTTTCGCAGGTTTGTGGCAGAAATAAGGGTACGGACAGGGCTGATCATCGGTTTTGCCCTGTTGCTTTTCCTTAGTTCCAATGCTTTGAGACTTGGAAACAACCACCTTTATACCGGCGGACAGGAGACGAAAAAAGTCGAGGGAAGTGCGGATTGTATATACATCCTTCCTCCGGGATGGTGGAATGAAAGTACGGAAGACTGTTTACTGCTCATGCAGTTTGATAAAGTGGCGGTTGTACGGGCCAATGAACTTGAAGCACTGGCGGGGACATATTCGCCAAAGCCCGGCAAGGACCTTATGCTGATCGTGAGAGACGGAGCTGAGGGTGATGCCGTGGATTATGTTCTTCAAAACTTTATTGAGGAGGGAAATCCCTGCGTCTTAAACGAAAAGGAAAGAGAATACGGGCAGGGACGGACCGTGATCAGATATACCGTGGAGTGACCGATGTGAGGATATAAGATGAAAAAGAGAGCAATATACAAAAAAGAACAGCGGTTCAGAAAGATCCGAAGAAAGAGTGTTTTCAGCGGGATCTTCATTCTGGTGATAGTTTTTCTGCTGCTTGATGCGGCCGTGATGGTTGGTGCCATAGCCATGGGCAATGCGATCTTCACATCAAGGATCGGGATAGAATATGAAGGGTTTTCTGCATTTGCGAATATGTACGAAAGCAGCGAGACGGCGGATGAGGATCTTTGGAGCCGTCTGGACGGTTCGGGACGTACCTATCTTATCAAAGATCAAGACGGTAAGATCATACATCAAAACGGCGTAAATACCATGAGTGACCGATTCGGAAGAATGGAGCTGATGGATTCTTTTGCGACTTTCCGGATCGAGGAGGGGAAAGATATTCCGGGGATCGATGTTCATCTCGGAACTGTGGACGAAAAGGATGCCATCAGGTTGTCGGGTTTTGAGGTGGTAACCGTAAAGTGTTATGAGGATATGGGTGAATCTGCAATCCATTCTTCCGAAGGCGATATTGAATTAAACTTCTTAAAACTGATACCGAAGGGCGAGTTCTTCAATAACCGGAAATATAAAGGCAATGACGTTATTTCCGCACATCCGGTCTGGGTTGCCATTGATGTGAAGGACGGTAAGGAAACCCTGTACGGCAAGGTCTTTCTTTCCGTCACCGGTCGGGATTTTTCTTTTGCCATTGCACTTATCATAGGGGTCGTCACCACTATTCTGGTGGTTCTGGCGGTCCTTGTGATCAATATCATTTCAACGGTCCGTTATCAAAAGAAAATGACCATGATCTTCTTAACGGATGACTCCACCAAAGGTCACAACTGGATGTGGTTTCTTCTCAGGGGCGGAAATTATATCCGCAAGAAGTGGCACGACAAGTACAATTATGCCGTTTTGGATTTTGTATTCGTCAATTACAGAAATTACTGTATGTGCCATTCCATTGAGGAGGGTGAGGAGCTGCTTACCAGGGTGGACAGGATCTTAAGGGATAACACCAACAGGTGGCATGAATTCGTTGCCCACTATGCTTCTGCCAATTTTGCGGTCATGCTCAGATACGGCAGTGACGAGGAATTCAAGGCAAGAGTGGACGACATCCTTTCAAAACTCATGAAGGTTGACCCCGATCAGATCTTTCAGTTCCATATAGGAGTCAAGTTTTTGCCCGCCGCCTCGGAAAAGAACGGCAAATTCAGGCGGAGAAAAGACACGGACCTTGAGGTTGAGTACAATGATGCCTGCACAGCCAGGGCGACACTTGTAAACAATGACAGTTCCGGAATAGCCTTCTATGATGAGAAACTGGTGGAAGATCAGAAATGGAATGATGTGGTGAGGGCAAGCCAGGAAAAAGCACTGGAAAATGAAGAGTTCCTGGTTTATTATCAGCCCAAATACGATCCAAAGACCGATAAGCTTAACGGAGCCGAGGCGCTGATACGCTGGAATTCCCCCGAGTACGGTTTCAAAGGCCCCGGAGCCTTCATACCCATCTTTGAAAAGAACGGCTTTATCAAAAAGATCGATCACTATATGCTCACCCACGTGGCAAGAGATCAAAAGAAATGGTTTGACGCGGGTCTGTCCTGCGTGCCTGTTTCCGTCAATATATCAAGAGCCCACTTTATCGAACCGGATCTGGCCGAGCAGATAAGGGATGCTGTTGACAAAGAGGGCACGCCCCGCGAACTTATAGAGATCGAACTTACGGAGAGCGCTTTCTTTGATGATAAGAACGCTTTGATAAATATCATCAACAAACTTAAGGAATATGGCTTTGCCGTGTCCATGGACGATTTCGGAAGCGGATATTCTTCTCTGAATTCATTAAAGGACATGCCTCTTGATGTCCTGAAGCTGGATGCGGAATTTTTCAGAGGCAATTCTGACGGCAACCGCGGCGAGATCGTGGTATCCGAAGCCATAAGCCTTGCAAAAAAACTGAACATGAGAACCGTTGCCGAAGGTGTTGAGGCCAAGGATCAGGTAGAATTTCTGGCTGCTCAGGGCTGTGACATGATCCAGGGTTACTACTATGCAAAGCCCATGCCGGGCAATGAATACGAACAAAGAATGACGATGGACAGATGATAAAGAAAACACCCCCGAGACAGCCGGTATCAGGCCGCGTCGGGGGTGTTTTTTTGTCATGAAGATCATTTTTCTTCACAGACCTGGAAGATATAAAATTTCAGATAATATGATTCATCCGCTGCCCAAAGGATCGGGTGATCCGGGGCCTGGGTGCGGAATTCAACCTGGCGAAGGCGCTTGTGGACAGCTTTGGCAGCCTGCCCTATGACTTCGGTGAAGAGCTCCTGGGTCATGAAATGGGAGCAGGAGCAAGTGGCAAGGAAACCGCCGTCGCGAACCAGCTTCAGTCCCTTCATGTTAATCTCGCGGTACCCCTTCATGGCGTTCTTAGTGGCTTCTTTTGACTTGGTAAAAGCAGGGGGATCCAAGATCACCACATCGTACTTTTCCCCTGCGTCGTAAAGTTTCGGAAGCTCGTCAAGTACGTTGGCGGCACGGAATTTGACCCGATCCGAAAGACCGTTACGGGCTGAGTTTTCCGTAGCCTGGGAAACCGCAAATTCGGAAATGTCAAGCCCGGTCACATCGGTGGCACCCGCAAGACCGCAGTTTAAAGCAAAGGTTCCCATGTGGGTAAAGCAGTCAAGGACCTTCACAGAACCCTGAGAAGCTTTAAGCCCCGAGATGACTCTTTGCATAGCCAGTCTGTTATATTTCTGGTCGAGAAAGAAACCGGTCTTCTGTCCGTTGACCACATCCACCAGATATTTTACGCCGTTTTCAACGATTTCCACATCAGTATCAAATTCGGGACCGATGAAACCTTTGCTTGGCAGCAGTCCTTCTTTTTTCCGAACGGGAGCATCGGAGCGCTCATAGACCCCGCGGATCTTAAAGCCGTCTTTTTCCAGGATCTCTTTTAGATCATTAAGGATGGTTTCTTTCAGGCGATCCATTCCCAAAGCCAGACATTCCACCACCAGTACATCGGAATACTTGTCAACAACAAGTCCGGGAAGAAAGTCTGCTTCTCCGAAGATGATTCGGCAGCAGTTCAAGTCTTCCGAAGCCATGACCGCTTTTCTGTATTCCCAGGCCGTTTTCACTCTGGCATAAAGAAAGGCTTCGTCGATCACAGGGTTCTTGGATCTTGTGAGCATGCGGATCCTGATTTTGGAATTCTGGTTGATAAATCCCGCACCCAAAGGAAAACCGTCAAAGTCGTGAACTCGCACGATATCCCCGTTTTTGAAGGTTCCCGTGATGGATTCTATTTCGTTGTCGTAAATCCAGGCGCCGCCGGCCTTCAGGGCCCGCCCTTCGCCTTTTCTCAGTGTTACTACCGTGTTATTGATCATGTTAAAGTCCGTTACTCACCTTTGATTCCTTTTACAATAATCATAACAAGTTTTACCACATATACAACCATAATAATGGGTTTAAGGAACAAAAAGCAGGGCAGAATCAAGAGCATAATGAGAAATCTGAAGAGTACGGCACCGAGTGCTTTAATTCCGCCGTCACTTCCCTCTCCAATAATACTGCCGTTTCTGATAAGCACGTAGTCGTTGTGATCCAGCTCATATTCCATTTCCGCAATGATACCTTTGAAACAGATTCTGGCTATTGCGATAAGATCCGTGAAGGCAGCCAGTACGCCCACGGGCCATATCATGTCGAAATACTGTTTAAACAGTACGCTGAAGTAAGCAAAGAAAGGGATACATTTCATATTATCCCATGCTTCTTTGAAGGTATAGGGATAGAAATCCAGAAATTTATTTGTTCTTCCGACGAAGAAATATACAGCGACTATATAGGTTGCGATTCCGAGAAGTATTCTGAGAACCTGTTTGATTATTTTCCATACCATAAGTTTGGCCTCCCGCTATTCCTGTGAATCAATAATTTGAGAAGTATATGCTGACACTTATATTGTGGGATGCACTGTATTTCTGCGGATATCCGTCGATGTATACTCTCAGAAACTTCTTGTCGGAAGCACCTTCCGGTGTCTCCATGCCTAAATCAAGACTGTAGGTGTTCTTTTTCTTGTCTTCTTTATAACTTGTTTGTCCGAACCCGGCGTCAAAGAGCTTTTTCTGAAGGTCTCCGATGAAAGTCTCAAAGTCGTCGGGAACTTTGTAGTATAAATACATGTGGTCCGAGAAGTATTCGACTGTGTCCACAGTATCCGTAAGTTTGGGGATATACTTCATGGTATCGCACAAAGAAACGGTTTTGTCCCAGGACACGTTTCTTTCGGATTTGTCCGAAAGATAATAGTCATATCCGTACAAAGCAAAATACTTCCCGAGAGCACGCATGGTATCGGGACTCTCCGCACGGCACTGTTTGTAAAGCGACATCATCTTTGCGGGTGAGTCACATCCACCGCACCCTGACAATGTTCCCGTCAAAATCACGATCAGCAATAATCTGGCGATTTTCTTTTTCATAAAGTGAGTATCCTTTCATAAAGTGTAGAGGGGCAGAAAACCTGCCGTTACAGGAAAAATGTAGCAAGGCGGAAGATCGGTGTCAATCCGTGTATGTTATCACATTTTTGCAGGTTAGTGGTCATTTTGACATTGTTTTGCGAAGGGCAGGGCGTTCTTTAATTATCCGTGTTCGGTAAAGGTGTAAAATGAAGGGTAGTTTGAACCCGTAAGGAGGACTTCATGAAAAAGAATATTTTAAAAATAGCAGCGTTGTTATTGGGAATAGTTCTGATTTGCGGCTGCGGAGGAGCACCTGCTTCTTCGGAAAGCAAGGATTCTTCCGGCAAAAAAGAAACCAAGGCCGGAACTTCAGTTTCGGTATCGGTCAAGGAGACCCTGAGTGATGATGACATTCCCGATAAGACAGTTACATCTTTTACCATTCCCGACGGAACTAAGGTAATCAGTTACGAAGCATTTGAAGACTGCACAAATCTTACTGAAATCGTGATTCCCGACAGTGTCACAAAGATTGAAACCGGGGCTTTCAAATACTGCACATCCCTTAAGAAGGTAAAATTATCCGCAGGGCTTACGGAAATGGGCAACAGCGTGTTTGAAGGCTGTACCGCTCTTGAAGAAGTCACTATTCCTGAGGGAGCCAAGACCGTAGGTAACTGGACTTTTCTGTACTGCTCATCCATTAAGGAAATAACCATTCCCGGAACCGTTGATACCGTGGGAGAGGCTGCTTTTTCCGGCTGTACAAACCTTACAAAAGTAACGGTTAAGGACGGTGTCAAACATATTGACAGGAACTGCTTCTACGACTGTAATAATCTTACGGAAGTCTGGATAGGGGATACGGTTGAGACTCTATGGTCAGAGATGTTTAAAAAACTTCCCAAGCTTACATCTCTTCACCTGCCGGATTCTTTGACTTCAATTCCAAATTATCTGTGCAAAGAGTGTACCGCCATTGAATCCATCAACATTCCTTCCAAGGCTCAGGAGATCGGAGCTTATGCTTTTCAGGATTGTACGGGATTAAAGTCTGTCAGCATCCCCGGGTCTGTTAAGAATATTTACAGCGGTGCCTTTGCAGGCTGTACGAACCTAACCATCGTTGAGTTTTCTGAGGGACTTGAAAAGATTGATAGACAGGCTTTCGCTGACAGCGGTATCGTTGAGATCTCTCTTCCCGAAAGTCTAAAGGTCATCGATGAAGAAGTATTTTATAAATGCGCATCCCTTAAGAAGGTTAAGTTCCCTTCCCGAATGGAAAGCATAGGCATATACGCATTCAAATACTGTGAATCACTGGAAGAAGCAATACTTCCTGAAGGCCTGACCGAATTGGATGTCTTCGGCGGCTGTACTTCTCTTAAGAATGTAAAACTTCCCGCCGGATTAAAGTCTGTGAGCGGTTTTGACGGGACGGCTATCGAAACCATTGAATTGCCTGCAGGCCTCGAATCTATTCCCATGGGTGCTTTCTCGGGCTGCATAAATCTTAAGGAGATTAAGATTCCTGATACCGTAACCAATCTTGGAAGCGCCGTTTTCAGAGGCTGCACCGCTCTTGAAAAGATCTATGTATCCCAGAAGACACTGGATGCTACCGGCCTTAAGCTTACACGCTCCACCGGAGAGTTCTACCAGTGGCTTAAAGTGGAAAGCACCACTCAGGGAGAATTGTACTGACATTTAGAGAAATGTGATCAAATAGAAACATAAAAGCCCTTCTGTTTAAGCATTTTTAAGTGATCGTTCGCTAAATAAATAGAAGAATATGATATAATAAACCCTGCGGATACGTTTCTGCAGGGTTCATTATTATCGCAAAGCCGGTCTGCCGGCTTACGACAGGCGGGGGAATCAAACCCCTGCCCGATTATCGAGGATAAAATGGAAGAGATCAGGGTTTCCGTGGCGATTGCCACCTACAACGGAGAAAAATACATAGAGGAACAGATCCGGAGCGTTCTTTCAAATCTGAAGGATAAGGATGAAGTGGTAATATCCGACGACGGTTCTAAGGACGGTACCCTCAGGGTGGTATCTTTGATATCCGATCCGAGGATCAGGGTCATAAAGGGCCCCGGTCTCGGAGTAAAGAAAAACTTTGAGAATGCCATAAGGAACTGTGGCGGAAAGTACATTTTCCTTTGCGACCAGGATGATATCTGGGCTTCGGACAAAGTAGACAGAGTGCTTGCCATCTTCGAACAAAGAAAATGTCCCGTTGTTGTCCATGACTGCAGCGTTATCGATGAAAAGGGCAGCGTGATGACAGATTCTTTTTTCAGATTGAAGAGATCCGGTCCCGGGGTATTTAAAAACATCTTAAAGAACACTTACATAGGCTGCTGTATGGCGTTTGATAAAGAAAGCCTTGAGAATACGATCCTTCCCATTCCAGACACTATAGTCATGCACGATCAGTGGATAGGAGTTCTGGCGGATCTTAAAGGCGGAAGCGTGTTTATCCCGGATAAGCTCATCAAATACAGAAGGCACGGAAACAATACCTGGGAATTCAACAGACATTTCGGCTTTTTCACCATGCTCACAAACCGCATTGTATTTGTAAAAGAACTGTCAAAAAGAAGAAAAGAACTAAAAAGACAGACTATTTAGTGTGAGCTATTTTTCTCTTTACAACATATAGTGTATGTGCAATAATAATACTCGTAAGATTCCTTTAAGTCCGGCACAGAGAGGCCGGTAAGGTGTCACATATGACCCCCTTGGTGGGACTTTGTATGTATCGCCGCGTGCTCTCTGAGCATGCGGCTTTTGTTTTGCGGAAGGTAAACAGGCAATATGTCAAAATACAAAGCTACTTTGATGGACGAGGCTTCCATCGGCCGTGCCATGAAGAGGATCTCCCACGAGATCCTGGAGCATAACGGTGGTTGCGATGATCTGTTCCTCATTGGAATAAAAAGAAGAGGTGTTCCGCTGGCGGAGATCATCAGGGACAACATAGTCCTGATCGAGGGAAAGCACGTGGATATCGGCGAGATAGACATTACCTTCTATCGTGACGACCTTGAGATGAACACGGAGGAGCCGGTGATCCGCAAGTCCCAGATCCCTGTGGATCTGACAGGGAAAACCGTTATCCTCGTGGATGATGTTCTTTATACCGGACGCACCGCAAGAGCTGCCATGGAGGCGGTCTTAAGCCACGGCAGAGCTTCCGCAATCCAGCTTGCGGTTCTTATAGACAGAGGACACAGAGAATTGCCCATCCGTGGAGACTACGTCGGAAAGAACGTACCTACCTCCAAGGCTGAGCACGTTAAAGTCAAGATCCCGCCCTTTGATGAAATAATGAGCGTGGAACTTTACGGATAGTGACCGGGGAGACCCGTGACTATATAATCCAAAAATCTTGCCGTCCCATAAAGGACAGGCATTTACGTCAGCCCGGGCCAAAGGTCAAAACAAAGCGGGCGACGGTCAAAGAAGGAGGAAAATTTCATGAAACTAACTTATGGCGTAGCAGACAAGCCCAAAATGGGCCAGGTAATCGTGTTTGCTCTGCAGCAGCTGCTTGCTATCCTTGCAGCAACCATCGCGGTTCCCGCAATCATCGGTAACGACATGTCCGCATCCGCAGCACTTTTCGGTGCAGGTGTAGGTACCATCGTTTATCTTCTTTTCACCAAATTTAAGAGCCCCGTATTCCTCGGTTCTTCCTTTGCTTTCATCGGTTCAATGTTCGCAGCATTCGGCGGCGCAGCATCCGCAGCCATCGGATATGCCGGAATCATCCTCGGTGCTGTATTCGCAGGCCTTGTTTATGTAGTTATCGCTATCATCGTTAAGGCAGTGGGCGTTAAGTGGATCAACAAGCTCATGCCCGCAGTTGTTATCGGACCCACCGTTGCCATCATCGGACTTTCACTTGCAGGCAATGCGGTAGGCGATGTACTGGGTAACTCTCACGGAACCGCTTCCACTTATGTTTGCATCATCTGCGGTCTCGTAACACTTTTCGTGACCATGCTCTGCTCCGTATTCGGTAAGAGAATGCTCAAGATGATCCCCTTCATCATCGGTATCTGCGCAGGATATTTAACCGCAACCGTATTCACTCTCATCGGCAATGCTACCGGCAATGTAGCACTTCAGGTAATCAACTTCTCCGCTTTCGAAAACATGAAGTGGATCCCCGACTTCACCTTCGTAACCGCATTTAACGGCGGCTTCTCCAATCTTACTCCCGGATACATCGGAACCGTTGCGGCAGCTTACATCCCTGTAGCATTCGTAGTATTCGCAGAGCACATTGCAGACCACAAGAACCTTTCCTCCATTATTGAATCCGACCTTCTTGAGGAGCCCGGTCTTCACAGAACTCTCCTTGGTGACGGTATCGGTTCCATGGTGGGTGCTTTCTTCGGCGGCTGCCCCAACACCACTTATGGTGAGTCCGTAGGCTGTGTGGCTATCTCCGGAAATGCTTCTGTAGTAACTATCTTTACTACCGCCATAATTGCCATCATCGCATCCTTCTTCGGACCCTTCGTAACCGTGCTTTCCACCATTCCCGCCTGTGTAATGGGTGGTGTTTGCGTAGCTCTTTACGGCTTCATCGCAGTATCCGGTCTTAAGATGATCCAGAAGGTAGACCTTGATGACAACACCAACCTCTTCACCGTATCCGTTATCCTCATCGCAGGTATCGGCGGCTTCGCAGTATCCTTCGGTTCCGTTACCATTACCGAAGTTGCATGCGCTCTTATCCTTGGTATCATCACCAACAAGGTACTTTCCATCGGTAAAAAGAAAAACTGATCCGATCCGGACATAAAGAAATAAAAAGAACAGCCATGTGCCGATAATCCGGTGCATGGCTGTTTTGCTTTTACTGAAAAAGAAAAGTGTTTATTTGATCCTGCAGATCCATCCTTCGGGAGCTTTGATCCTGCCCATCTGGATACCTGTAAGAGTATCGTAGAGTTTCTTTGTAACGGGGCCCATGTCGGTCATGCCGCTGGGGAAGCAGATCTCGGTACCGTGATCGTTGATCTTTCCGACGGGAGAGATAACGGCTGCGGTTCCGCAGAGTCCGCATTCTGCCATATCCTTGAGCTCGTCTTTGTAGATCTCTCTTTCTTCAACCTCAAGTCCGAGATATTCTTTGGCAACTACCATAAGGGATCTTCTTGTGATGGAAGGTAAGATACTGCCGGACTTGGGAGTTACTACCTTGCCGTCTTTGGTAACGAAGATGAAGTTTGCGCCGCCGGTTTCTTCAACCTTGGTGCGGGTAGCGGCATCAAGATACATGTTTTCGTCAAAGCCCTTTTCGTGAGCGTCGACAATGGCAAAGAGGCTCATGGCATAGTTGAGGCCTGCCTTGATGTGTCCGGTTCCGTGAGGGGCCGCTCTGTCGAAATCACTGATGCGGATGGTAAGAGGCTTAACGCCGCCCTTAAAGTAGGGACCTACGGGTGTGCAGAAAAGTCTGAACTGATATTCTTCTGCGGGTTTAACGCCGATAACGGCGGAACTTCCGAACATATAGGGACGGATATAAAGGGTGGCACCGCTTCCGTAAGGAGGAACGTATGCTTCATTGGCAGCCACGGTCTTTACTACGGCATCAAGGAAACGCTCTTTGGGAAATACGGGCATCTCCAGACGCTTGCAGCTTTCGATCATTCTCTCGGCATTGAGATCCGGGCGAAAGCAAACGATATGACCGTCCTCGGTAGTGTAGGCTTTCAGGCCTTCGAAACAGGTCTGGGCGTACTGAAGAACGCCGGCACACTCGTTAATGACTATCTGATTGTCATCCGTAAGACGGCCTTCGTCCCAGGCGCCGTTCTTATAGTCGGAGACATATCTCTTATCGGTCTTGATATAGCCGAAGCCGATGTTTCCCCAATCGATGTTTGCTTTTTCCATGGTGATTACTCCCTTCTGATCCTTTAGCAAGTTAAGGCACTAAATTGTTGTGAATACAATTATGTTACTGTTTTGGGAAAAAGTCAACCAAAAGGGGTTTATATATTATTCGTTAATACTATAATGATAATATAATTAGCGGCTTTAGGAGATTATGAGGGGTTTGTTGTCGCATGAAAAAAGAAAATATTCTGAATAAAAAAATCTTTCTGCTCATATGTGAGATCGCAGCCGTGATCCTTGCTGTTGGTCTTATTATTTTTGTATTCGTCTCTTCCCTCGAAGGGAATAAATCCGGAACTTTCAGAGAACAGATAAAGACCGTTAAGGGCTGGGAGCTTGTACGCTCCAGCGGAAGAAGAACCACTATAACACTGCCTTATGTTGACAGTGCGGCGGATAATGAGATCCTGTCAATCGAAGCGGTGCTTCCCTCCGTTGTAAAGGGCAGCGACTGTCTTTCCCTTCGTGCTCTCCGCCAGAATGTTAAGGTTTATATCGACGGTGAGCTGAGGGAATTCTATGAGTCCCCCGAGGGAATTTTTTACTGGAGTACACCCATCAGTAACTACCTGTATATTCAATTGAATCCTGAGGATGCCGGGAAGGTTGTCCGTATAGAGGGCCTTCATTGCGATAGGAGCAAGCGTACTTTTTCCGAAGTCTTTCTGGGTGAAAAGAGTGCGATCCGGACAAAGTACATGGCTGACCAGCTGCTGGGGATAGTACTGGCCACCGCCTTTTTTGCACTGGGACTTGTCAGCATTTTTGTGGGATATGCCCTTCGTTTCGTGGTCAGGAACGGGATGCGGCTTGAATACATCGGATGGGCTATGCTGCTGATTGCCCTGTGGGATCTGACTCAGTCTGATTTCGGTGATTTTATCTTCACAAACCAGAACCCCATAAACGGTGTTCCCGCTTTTGCCCTTTTGATAATCCCCATACATATCGCACTGTATCTTAACTGGATCCAGGAGCGCAGATATCAGAAGTTCCTTTCGGTCTTTATTGCGGCATGTATCGTTAACGCAGTGACTTGGATAGTTCTTTCTTTTGCGGGAGTGGTATCTCCCAGAAACGGTCTTGAACCCGCCTTCGCATTTTTGTATGGCCTGTTTCTTTTTGCGGTAGTATCCGCCATCAAGGATAAGAGAAAATTCGGCAGGATCACCTACGATGACATCATGATCGGCTTCTGTGCCGTAGCCATCGGCGGACTTGTTCAGGTATACAATTTCTATTCGCCCTCCAAGGGTTCCGACGGCATGTTCTTAAGCGCCGGATTTGCGGTACTTACCTTTATGGCATTTGCCAATGCCCTGAGGAAGGTCATCCGTATGCAGGGTGAAAAGCAGGCAGCGCTTGCCACCGCAGATCTTAAGAGCCAGTTCCTTGCCACCATGTCCCACGAGATCCGCACACCCATCAATGCCATTATGGGTATGAACGAAGCGATCATAAGAGAGAGCGGTGAGGATCACATTGTGGGTTATGCCCAGGATGTGGAAAATGCGGGCAAACTCCTTCTTTATCTTGTAAATGACATCCTTGATTTCAGTAAGCTTGAATCCGGCAAGATGAGTCTGGTTTACGCAGCTTACGGAGTGAAGAAGCTGGTATCCCAAAGCTACAGTCTCGTGGAAGGCAAGGCCAAAGAAAAAGGTCTGGCTTTGCATATCCGTGTAGCTGAGGACATTCCTTCCGTTCTTTACGGCGACGAAGTCAGGATCCAGCAGGTTATCATCAATCTGTTGAACAATGCCATCAAATATACCGACAGCGGTGAGATCACTTTTTCACTTTCCTCGGAGCCTGTGAACAAAGAAACGGTCAGACTCAGGATCTCAGTAGAGGATACGGGCCGCGGCATTAAAGAAGAAAACATTCCTTATCTTTTTGATGCTTTCACAAGGATCGACGAAGCAAAGAGCAGAAGGATAGAAGGAACGGGTCTCGGCCTTGCCATTACCTCCAAGTTCGTTCAGCTCATGGAAGGTACCATTTCCGTAAACAGCGTTTACGGTCAGGGCTCGGAGTTCATAGTGGAGATCCCCCAGAGGATCATCTCCGAAAATGCCGTGGGCAAGTTCGATGTGGAGACCGAGGTTGCGGAGGAACCGCCCAAGACAGGAGCGGACATTGTTAAATTCCCCGGAGTCAAGCTGCTTGTGGTTGATGACGTCCAGTTGAATATCAAGGTTGTTGTGAGTCTTCTCAAGAAATCAGAGATGATAATCGACAGTGCCACCAGCGGTGAGCAGTGTCTTGAGAAATGTAAGAACGAAAAGTACGATATAATCCTTCTCGACCACATGATGCCCGAGAAGGACGGTGTTCAGACTCTTTGGGATCTTAGACGGGATAAAAAGAACATTAACATCGATACCCCTGTCATCATGATGACTGCCAACGCCATGAACGGCGCAAGAGAAGAGTACATGGGACTGGGATTCTCGGATTATGTTTCCAAGCCCTTTAATCTTACACAGCTTCAGAAGATAATCGAAAAGAATCTGAAGCGTGCTGCGAAGCATAACTAATTATCCAAAAGATCCGAAAGAGCTGCGAATTCTTTAAGAGAAAGGGCTTCGCCCCTGACGGTCTGTGACAGGCCCATTTCCGTAAGAGCCGAGCTGACGGCTTCTTTGGAGGCACCGGGTACACCGGCATTGGACAGGGCATTGACCAAAGTCTTCCTGCGCTGATTAAAGGATGCTCTTATCAAAGAAAACATATAAGCCTCGTTCCTGACAGGAACGGGGTTTTCTTTATACAGTTCCATTTTTATAACGGCGCTGTCCACGTTGGGTCTGGGGATAAAGCAGCCGGCAGAAACATTCATGATGATCTCGGGCTTTGAGTAGTACTGGACGGCCAAAGAAAGTGCGCCGTAATCCTTGGAGCCGGGGCCGGTTTCCATACGAAGGGCCACTTCCTTTTGGACCATGGCGGTGATGCTTAAAAGGGGCATGTGACTTTCAAAAAGTTCCATCACTATGGGGGTGGTTATATAATAGGGAAGGTTGGCCACCACTTTTATGGGACGGCCTTCATTATATTTAAGGGCTATTTCGTTGAGATCGAGTTTAAGGATGTCTTCGTTGATGATGACCTTGTTGCTGTATTCAGACAGGGTGTCGTTCAAAACGGGAATAAGTTTTTTGTCGATCTCCACAGCCACAACAAATCCTGCTTTTTCACAAAGATACTGTGTCATGGTTCCGATTCCGGGACCTATTTCGAGAACACAGTCTTCCTTGGTGACACCGGCACCCGTCACGATGTTTTCAAGGATGTTGGAGTCTACAAGAAAGTTCTGGCCGTACTTTTTCTGAAAGGTGAAGCCATATTTATCAAGGATTGCCTTGGTGTTGGTAAAATTTCCGAGATATGCCATAATCTGTACCTTGGGAAGGTAAGATCCTTCCTGTTTATTCTATATTAAAGAGTTTTTTTGCGTTGCTTTCAGTAACTGCTATGACCTCATCGGCAGAGATTCCGCGAAGTGAAGCGATCTCATCTGCGATAAGGGGAATATAGAGGGAAGAGTTTCTCTCGCCTCTGTGGGGCACGGGAGCCAGGTAGGGACAGTCGGTTTCAAGGAGAATGGATGTCAAAGGGATATTCTGAGCCACTTCCTTGAGTTTACGACCGTTTTTAAAGGTGACAACCCCTCCGATGCCGATAAGAAAGCCGAGTTTGATGTATTCTTCCGCCATTTCAAGGGAAGAAGAAAAACAGTGGATCACACCGCGCTTTGAGGGGAGATTTTCTTTGATGACATCAAAGGTTTCTTCCGCCGCATCCCTGGAATGGATTATTACCGGCAGATCGAACCGCTCGGCCAGTTTTAACTGATAAATGAAGCCTTCCCGCTGAACTTCGGGCGGAACATCGTCATAATGATAGTCAAGGCCTATCTCACCGATGGCACAGGGTTTCTTTGAGGCTATGAGTGCCTCAAGCTCCGGGCGGTGTTCCGGGGTAAGGTCGGCGGAATTGTCGGGATGGATGCCGAGGGCTAAGTGGCAGAATGGATATGTGTCACAGATCTTCAGCATAAGAGGGATGGAGTCCCAGGCTGCGCCGGCGCATATTATATTTCCGATCCCGTTTTCTTTCATATGAGAAAGAAGAAGATCTCTGTCTTCGTCATAGGCCGGATCGTCGTAATGTGAGTGGGTTTCAAAGATCATGGGAATATGGTTATATGGTCTCTTTCTATAGGATTTTCATGGTGTTTCGACTATTTTAGCACATCGTGATATCAAAAAAAACGAAAAACTTAAAAAAAGTGTTGCAAAACATTAATCCTTGTGCTATATTCTTTTCGTTGCAGTAAAAACGCGCCTTTAGCTCAGTTGGTAGAGCACCTGACTCTTAATCAGGGTGTCCAGGGTTCGAGCCCCTGAAGGCGCACTTATCGGTCGCAAGCTTAGCTCAGTGCAGGTTCGCGGCCTTTTTTCTTGTCTTTCTTTTTCTATATTTTGTGGTCACCTTTCTTTACATTCCCTATATGGTGTGATAAACTTTTATAGGATAGGGCTAATATACCCCTACAACAGAAGACGGGTGAGCAGCGTGGATAAATACGAATATAAGATCAGGGCCGAGGAAATCCGCTCATTAATACAGGAAAACAAATATAAAGAGGCAGTTGAGATTGCCGATTCCATTGATTGGAAAAATGTCAAAAACAGTATGATGCTTTGTACCGTCAGTGACCTTTACAAAGCATGCAAGCGTTACGAGGACAGTCGCGACGTCCTTCTTTTGGCTTACGAGAGAAATCCCGGGGGCCGTATGATTCTTTACTCTCTTTGTGAACTCTCAATAAAACTCGGTGATATAGTCAATGCAATCGAATATTATAAGGAATTCCAGCAGGTTGCGCCCAAGGATTCCGGCAGGTATGTGCTGAAATACAAGCTCTTTACCATGCAGGAGGTGGGTCTTGATGAGCGCATAGAGGTTCTGGAAGAGCTTCAGCGCATTGAGCCCAAGGAAAAGTGGATGTATGAGCTTGCGTACCTGTACCACATGGTAGGCCAGGGTGAGAAGTGTGTTGAGGAGTGTAACCAGCTTGTTATTTTCTTCGGAGAAGGCAAGTATGTTGTCAAGGCTCTTGAGTTAAAGATGATGCACGAGCCCTTGTCCGAGGAGCAGGAGGCTCTCTACAAACGTTTGACGGAGCCGGATGTTGCGCTTGTTAAAGATGTGGATCTCAGCAACTGCAATACAATGGATCTTCAGAAAGAACTTGCGGACAATCTTAAGGAAGTGCTTTTTGATGACGGCAAGGCAAAAGAACCGGAGTATGCCGTTGCCACCATATATGAAACCGTGGAAGATGACGAGCCTGGGGCTCCGGACAATGGGGAAACCGCTGCTTCCGAAGTGGCGGAAACAGAGGGTGAAGGATCTGTTTCGGCAGAGACACCTGTGGACGATGTTGCCTCAAAAGAGGCCGAAAACCTCCGGATTTCAGAGGCGGAACCTGAGGCTGATAAACCTGTGGAGACTTCCGAAGCAGAAGTACCTGCAGACGGTGATATGACCGAGATCACGGCTCCTAAAACCGAAACGCCCGAAGAGGAAACAGCCACCAAGATCTTTACCGCGTCGGAACTTAAAGAGATCAGAGCCAACACGGAGCCTGTGAATGAGCGGGTATCCGATGTGATCCTTCCCAAGAACGATCCCTTGAATATCCATTCCGTACGGGTGGATGCCAATACAAACCCCGCCATCAAGTTCCCCAATTTTGACGATATGATGGCTCTGGAGGGTGACGGTCAGATCAGTCTGGTGGTTCCCGAGCAGGAGATGCTTGAGAAGCAGATCACCGGTCAGATCAGCATCGACGATGTTCTTGCCGAGTGGGAAAAGGTCAAGAGCGACAACGAGCGCAAGTGGCAGGCTGATGTACGCAGGCGTGTAATGGAGCAGACCCACAACATGTTCCGCGACTTTGATGAGAACTCAAAGAACGGTCTGCTGGAAGAACTGGAAGAGACCGTCAGTGAAGCGGAAACAGTGGAGCTCACTCCCGAAGAAGTGACCGCTTTGAGACACGAATACAATTCCGAGGCTTTAAATATAGATATCGAGGAGCCCGAGGTCTTTGAAGAGACCGATGACAGGGACAAGGAACCCGAAGAAACAAGGGAAGAGGCTTCAACTCCTCCGATGTCACCGGGATTCAGTAACGAAAAGATCCAGACCGAGGCTATCCGTATCCTGGCAGAGACTGTCAGGGACGTTCATGAGATCACCGTGGACCGTGACGAAGAGCCTGAACATGAGGAACTCAGAGTGTCGGAGCCCGAAACGAATGCGGAGGACAGCGAAGAACCCGAAACGGAAGAGCCGGGCAGCGAGGAGCCGGAGGCAGAGACCCCCGCGGTTCGCAGCGAAGAGCGCACCATCGATCTCACTCCCGAGATCACTTCTCACGCTCCCGAACCCGATGCGGATGACAACACTTCCGTTCTTCCCAACGCGGAAGAACTGGAGTATCTCATGAAGTTTGCCGCTGCCGGCGAAGCCAGAGATCAGGCGGACCGGGAACTGGAAGAGAGCGAAGCGCAGGAAGAACAGACAGACCCTGAGGAGATATTTAAGCCCGAAGAACCTGAGTCCGAAGAAACCGCTTCCGTGGAAGAGTCCGTTACGGAAACTGAAACTTTGGATCCCGCTGAAGAAGAAACAGAGCCGGAGGCTTCCGAAACGGAAGAAAACATAAATACAGCAGAACCCGAACCCTACGTAAGTTCATTTAAGGGTCTTACCGAGGAACAGTCCGAGAGATTCGAATCCTTTGTTCAAAAGGATTCCGGCAGAGAGCAGGTAATCGATTCCATCGCCAAACTCTCAATGGATGCGGATCACGGCAATGCCATCATCGGTAGCGATGATAACGACGGTTCCGTGGAATTCGCCAAGGATCTTATCCTTGAACTGTCCGGTCGCGGACTTATATCCGGCAAGGCTGCAAAGATCAAGGCAAGCACCCTTAACGCCAAGGATGCGTACGGAATGCTCACTTCACTTTATGACGGTGCCATCATCATTCAGGACGCCGATGAACTCCGCCCCGAAACCCTTGATGCCATAAACAGAGCCACAGCCGTCGGGGATAAAAAGCTTTTCATTGCCCTGACAGTGAACAAACGTCATAAACACAGATTTATCATGGAGAATTCGTCCATGCTCTCATCTTTTGATATTTCGGTGGATATTGATGCAGAGACCAATTCTGAACTTGCCAGATTCGCCAAGAGCTATGCATATTCCAAGGAATATGCCATTGATGAAATGGGCATGCTGGCACTTCATACAAGGATCGATGAGCGCCAGACAAATTCACACAGCGTTACTGTCGGCGAAGTCAAGGAGATCGTTGACGAAGCTATAGTCCATGCTTCCAAAAAGAACGTGGGACACTTCTTTAACGTTCTGATGGGCAAGCGCTACGATGCCAACGACATGATCGTATTAAAGGAAAAGGATTTTACCGGAAAATAACTCTTAAGGAGATGTTTCATGAATCCGCTTTTCATTACCGAGACCGATGAATACCTGTTTGCCAACGGTACTCACTACGAGATCTATAAGAAACTCGGGGCCCACCCTTGTGAGATTGACGGTGAGGAAGGGGTTTATTTCGGCGTATATGCTCCTCACGCCGCCGAAGTTTATGTACTTGGGGATTTTAACGGCTGGAGAGAGTGGGACAAGCCCCTTTGCAAACTTGGTCCCGGAGGTATCTGGGCCGGCTTTGTGGCAGGCGCAAAACAGGGTGATCTTTACAAGTTCTTTATCAAGGCTGCCGACGGAAGGACTCTTTATAAGGCGGATCCTTTTGCCTGCTATGCCGAGAAGCGTCCGGGGACCGCATCCCGGATCTATGACCTTACCGGTTTTAAATGGACCGATTCCAAATGGATCAAGGATCGCGAGAAAAAGAACATGTTCGAAGAACCGCTGGCCATATATGAGTGCCACATCGGTTCCTTTATGAGACATCCCGGCCGCAATGACGAAGGCTTTTATTCCTATCGCGAATTCGCTGACAGGATCGTAGACTATTGCAAGGATATGCGTTATACCCACGTGGAACTTATGGGTATCGCGGAATATCCCTTTGACGGTTCCTGGGGCTACCAGGTGACCGGCTATTACGCTCCCACATCAAGATACGGTGAGCCCAAAGACTTCATGTATCTTGTAAATAAGCTTCATAAAAACGGCATAGGCGTGATACTTGACTGGGTTCCCGCACATTTTGCCAAGGATGCCCACGGGCTTGCCGATTTTGACGGAGGTCCGGTTTTTGAGCATCCCGATCCCAGAAAGGGTGAGCATCCCGAGTGGGGAACCAAGATCTTTAACTACGAAAAGACCGAGATCAGCAACTTCCTCATTGCCAACGTATTCTACTGGATAAGGGAATTTCATGTGGACGGTGTCAGAGTTGATGCCGTTGCCTCCATGCTTTATCTTGATTACGGCAAAAAAGAAGGACAGTGGGTTGCCAACAAGTACGGCGGAAACAAAAACCTTGAAGCAATAGAGTTCTTTAAGCATTTAAATTCAATAGTCCATAAGGAATACCCGGGCTTTATGACCATCGCCGAGGAATCCACGGCATGGCCCAAGATCACCGGTGCGGTGGAAGACGACGGTCTGGGTTTTTCCTACAAGTGGAATATGGGCTGGATGCATGATTTTTGCGAGTACATGAAGTTAGACCCCTTCTTCCGCAAAGACAACCACTATGCCCTGACCTTCGCCATGAGTTACAACGAGTATGAGAACTATATACTCCCCCTGTCTCATGACGAGGTGGTTCACCTTAAGTGTTCCATGGTGGAGAAGATGCCGGGATACAAGGTGGACAAATACGCCAATCTTCGTGTAGGCTATACCTTTATGTTCGGGCATTGCGGCAAGAAGCTTCTTTTTATGGGCCAGGATTTCGGCCAGGAAAGAGAGTGGAGCGAGGAGCGTGAACTTGACTGGTTTCTTTTGCAGAACGAGCTGAATTCCGGCATGCAAAAGTACATGTCCCGACTCCTTGGAATATATCGCGATTATCCCTGCATGTATACGGATGACAACTCCTGGAAGGGCTTTGAATGGATCAAAGCGGATGACAAGGACAGAAGTACCTATGCTTTCCTTCGCAGGACCGAAAAGGATGAAAGATGTCTGCTTTTTGTATGCAACATGACCCCCATGAAATGGGAAAACTATAAGATGGGAGTTCCGAAGAGCGGCACCTATAAATTGCTTTTGAACAGCGATGACAAAGAATTCGGAGGAAACGGCAATACCGTGCCCGCCGAACTCAAGGCGAAAAAGGAAGAATGCGACTACAAACCCTATGCGGTAGAATTCGATCTTCCGGCCTATACTGCCCTTGTTTTTGAATTTTAACTAAAGATTGCGGTCTGAAAAGCCGAAATAAAAGATGAGCGAAAGGATTTGCTCATCTTTTTTGTGGGAGATAATATCCTACATTGTTTATGCGCAGGGAAGCGTGACAAGAAAGGACGTACTATGCGAATTTCCTTTGAAAACCGTGACCTTGCGGAAGTTAAAAGAGCAACGGAAAACCATCCTCAGAACCCCGGCGTTTCTCTTCGGGGTGTTTCCGATGCATTCGATGTTTCAAGCGCGATCTCAGACGGCAAAGGTGCCTATGAAAGCAAGCGCACTTCCCTTGAAGATTTTAAAAACGGAATAAAGGATATAGATGTAAAGAACACTCAGGACTATATGACCGTTATGGCTCACACCGTATCAAGTGAGGATTACGGCGAAATGGTCAAAGAAGGGGTGAACCCCATGAGTGCCGAGGTAAAGGACAGTGTGACCATCCTAGACCGGATCAAGCTTGAAGTTGCCAAGGGCGGAACCGTGATAGAGGGCTTTACCGACACACTTTCGGAAGAGACCATAGAAGCCATGACCGGCAGCCGTAAGATAAACGGTGGATTAAGTATCCCCGAATACGATGTCACGGTGGATAACGATGCGATAAAAGAGTCGGTGCAGGCTTTTAAAGAATTATCCGACGTTACCGAGATGACCGACGGTATGAAGAAATATTTTCTTCTTTCCGGTAAGGATGTTACGGTTGGATATCTGTATCTTGCAAAGCACAGCGTGGAAGGCTTTGATTCAAAGAATCCCGGTCCTTCCGGCTATTTTTCCATAGAAGCGCCCGGATATCTTGCAAAGCGCGGCGACAACTCAAGTGAAAACCTGACAGAACGGGTCAGAGACCTTCTTTCCGGTCTTTCATTGCCCACGGACGAAGAAACCGTTAAAAACGGAGAGTGGCTGGTGGACAATTCCGTTTGTGTCAACGGCGAAAACCTTGACAGACTTGCGGAACTTAACAGTATAAGCCTTCCCGTATCCCGCGAAAATTTCGTAAAGGTTGCAGCCTCTGCCCTGGCCGAAGGAAAACGCCCCGCAGAGGGAGATCTTCTGCGGACGGAGAGCATCTACAACGAAGCGGTCAGGCTCACCCGTGTGATGGAAGAAACCCGTCTTAAGATGACGGCAGAAGCAAATCTCATGCTCCTTAAAAGCGACTATCATATAGACACAAAAGATTTGGAAGCCTACGTGGAAGCCCTTAAGTCCGTCGAAGCAACGGAAGGATATAAGGAACTGAAAGCAGTGGCCGTGACCGCGGAAACCGTGGAAGCGGTAAAGACCCTTCCGGCAGCGGTCCTGGCTCCTATATCCTTAAAGATCAACGAAGTCAGCCTGTCGGGCATACTTGATGAGGGTGCCCCCATACAGGCAAGATTTGAGGCGGCGGGACTTGCTTACGAGCAGGTGGGAACACAGGTGAGAAAAGATCTGGGTGACTCCATAAAGAAAGCCTTCAGAAATGTGGATGAGATCCTTAAAGAAACGGGAATGGATCTTACACCCGAAAACCGCAGAGCCGTAAGGATCCTCGGTTACAACAGCATGGCCATAAACAAAGAATCAGTGGAAAGAGTCAAAGAAGCGGATATCAAGGTATCGGGAATACTTCGAAGGATCACCCCGGAAGACACTCTTAAGCTGATCCGAAACGGAAAATCCCCCATCGAGATGAGCGTTAAGGAATTAAGCGATTATCTGGATCAAAAGGAAGATTCCGTAAAGGAAGAAATAGAAAAATACTCCAAGTTCCTTTATAAACTGGAACGAAACGGTGACATTTCCGAGGAAGAACGAAGAGAATACATCGAAGTATACCGATTCTTCCATAAGCTGGAAAAAACTGATTTTGCCGCCGTGGGCAGCGTACTCAATGCAGGTAATGAGCTTACCATCGGCAATCTTAAGACAGCGATGAAGACCGCAAAATACCGCGGAATGGATATAAAGGTGGACGAGTCTTTCGGATTCCTGGTATCCGATATAAGAAACGAATTATCTCCCGAAAGGATCGCAAAGACCGAATTCAACGATTCAACTTCTCTGGATGCACTCTACAAGGGACTTTCCGAGGCCGAAGTCACCGATGAATACGATGAAGCCTGGAACAAAGAGCAGTATGCGGAAATGAAGCAGGCTTTAAAGACTCCGGAAGAGGCGGTCACCGAGCTTGTGATGAACAAGGTTCCCGTTACGGCGGAAAACCTGAATGCGGCCTTTTCCCTCATGAAGCGGCGCGGCAGTGCTTTTGCCGAAGCTTTTGAAAGCGACGGACTTGACGGCGCAGCGGAAAGCGAAAAACTGACTGAGGCATTCGAAGATAAAGAAAGTGCCGCAGAAACCTATACAGAACTTGCGGATTCCGCCATGGAAGCAGTGGGTGAAAGTGCTCTTTCCAAGGACAGGTACGTGGATGTAAGAGCTTTAAAACTTGCTTTTACCGAATTGTCACTGGTAAAGAGATATTCCGAAAGCGAAACCTATCATGTTCCCGTGGAGATCTCCGGCGAACTGACGGACGTGACCTTAAAGATCGTCCACAACCCGGACGAGGAGGCCAACGTGGTAATCTCCGCATATACGGAAGAACTTGGCAGGATCGGAGCCAGACTCTTTGTTGAAAATGACGAAATTACAGGTTTTATCACATGTAATTACAAAGATGCCCTCACGAAATGCAAAGAACTTGCCGATAAAATAAGTGGCGGCATAAATGTTGTTCTTTCTAAGGGTTCGGATGACAAGGATTACAAGATCCCCATGAGAAAGAATGATGACACCGTTCCCACAGGAATGCTTTACAAGGCAGCGAAGAGATTCCTTGAAGCAGTAAAGACCCTGTAGATTCAAGAAATGATCCCCGACAGAAAGGAATACACTAAATGAAGATCAACTACAATATCTCAGCTATGGTTGCCAACAGCGCTTTGCAGAAGAACGACGGAGCACTCGGAAATTCTCTTGAAAAGCTTTCTTCGGGATTAAAGATCAACCATGCAAAGGATAATGCTTCGGGACTTGCCATGGCCCGTCGTATGAATGCACAGATAAGAAGTCTTGAAGTTGCCAACCAGAACAGTAACGACGGTATTTCCGTTATTGAGATCGCCGAGGGTGCTCTTCAGGAAGTTGAAGATATGGTCCAGAGAATGAACGAGCTTGCCATCAAGGCCTGCAACGGAACCATTGAAGATACTGACCGCAAGGCCATCGACGATGAGATAAAGCAGTTAAAAGAAGAGATCGAGCGTATCTCCAAGGCTACCATGTACAACGGACAGGTGCTTCTTGACGGAAGCTTCGACGTAAAGGGCTATACCGACAATCTCGACCTTAAAGTAACCACCTACAGCGACGAAGTAAGGAGCGGTGAGTATACCATTGATTCCCTTACGGCGGTGTTCGTAGACGGCAAGCTTGATCCCAATCAGTGCAGTTTCACCGGCGGCACCGGATTTCCCGCCGACAGCAAAGCTACCTTCGAGAATGACAGCCTTGTTGTCGAAGGAGCCAACGGTTTCAAGATGGAGTTCATGATCAAGCAGGATATGAGTGCATCAAGCATCAATATCGATGTTACCGGTCTTGGCGAGATGCGCATGCAGATCGGTACCAATGAAGGCCAGGAGCTGGATGTCAGGATCTCCGCCATCAGTTTGAGAACCCTTGGCATTGAAGGCTACGACTGCCTTACAAAAGAAAATTCCGAGAAATTCTTAGACAGAATGGATATAGCCATATCTTATATCAACGAGGCACGGAGCAAACTGGGTGCCTACCAGAACAGACTGGAGCATACCGTGAATACTCTGGATGTGTCAGAGGAAAACATGACGGCTGCTTATTCCAGGATCATGGACGTGGATATGGCGGAAGAAATGACCGAATATACCAAGAACAACGTGCTGGTACAGGCAGGAACCAGCATGCTTGCACAGGCCAACGAAAGACCTTCGTCGGTTTTACAGCTGTTACAATAATCATCGAACTCAGGCTCTGTGTTCCGGATCTTAGGACAAAGAAAATGAGGGAGAGTGCCTTGCAGTGCGGGTAAGTCAGGAGGGGTAGCATGAACAAGGACATGATCAGAGAATTCACTATGAGAGTATCAAGCGCCAACAAGACTGAAATGGTGGTAATACTCTACGACATTGCCATAACCTATATCGGCGATGCCAAAAAGGCCCTTGCCAAGGGCGACAAACCTACCTTCCGTCTGGAAGTGGGGCATATAAGGAACACTGTGAAGGAGCTTATGGATTCCGTAAACACAAGTACCGACATAGGCCTTAATCTTATGCGGCTTTATGTGTTCTGTAACGGCGAACTGACCAGAGCTTTCTTAGACTATTCCGAGGAGCCCTTAAACCATGTGTACAATACTCTCAGTAAGTTGCGGGAAGGTTACGCCGAGGTGAGCCGTCAGGATACTTCCGGTCCCGTGATGGTAAATACCGAGAGAGTCTATTCCGGACTTACCTACAACAAAAAGAGGCTTAACGAGTATATGTCATCATCGGAAGGAAACCGGGGGATACTGGCATAAACTGCGTACAATATAATCATAAGAAATGATTCACACGCGAAATTTGTTTTTTGACATGTAAAAACCGCGTAAAACCGAGGATTTGAAGCTGCTTCGACTCCTCGGTCTTTTATTTTTTTGACAGTTTTTCACAAAAAAGAAGAATCTTTTAAAAAGCTATTTACAAAACATCCGGGCATAAATATAATCCATTTTACAACTCATGAAGAACGGGTGGTGGTCCAAATGAACTGTTTTTGATTCTTGCGGTTCTGTTCGTGACGGTTCTTGTTGACGTGTGGAAACACAAAATTCCCAACGTCTTTCTGATTCTTCTCATTTTGATTCAGATACTGTCTAAATCCATTTCAGCAACACATTATCTAACAGTCGGTTTTATCTTTTTTATCTTATTTTTCTTTTTTTCCATCGGAGCCATAGGTGCGGGAGACGTTAAACTCATAACGGTCCTGAATCTTTCCGCAGCGGATCCTCTGAAATATACCTGTATAGTTTTTACGGTCGGAGCGATCATCTCCTTATTCAGGATGCTTGCGGGAAAAAACCTGATTGTCAGGCTTTGCCATCTCAGGAACTATATAGGAACATCCATGTCTGAAGGCAGGGTCATGCCTTATTTAAAGGGCAACGAAACCCCGGAGGAAAAAAAGAGATATTCGGTTCATCTTTCAATTCCTGTATTTCTTGCATATCTTGCTGTGTGCATTATCCCTGTTTTATGACCTTTCATTCAGGCGGGAATTGTGTTTCGGAGGATTAGGTGAATAAAAAAACTTTCGTGATTTACGACACTGATGAAAACTATTCCAGAAGATTGTGGGAGTACCTGCAAAGCAGGCTTAAAGACAGTCACGAGATACTGCTGTTTACGGAAAGAAAAGCACTGGCAGAGTATTTGAGCACCGCGCGTGCGGATGTGCTTCTTTCTGCAGAGGAAATTCCGGAGGGTGTAAAAGAAGACAGTGTAGCCTGTTATGTCAGACTGTCTGAAATAAGACCCGCTGAGGAAACGGAAGCTGCAGTTTATAAGTTTTCTTCCGCAGATTCTTTGCTACGCGAAGTCATGAGTTTTTGCGCTGCCGGCACCGCTGCTGACACGGGATTTTCACGGACCGGGGAACCGATGGAAATTATCGGGATTTATTCACCCGTAAAAAGGTGCTTCCAGACCACCTTTGCGGTCACGCTGGGACAGATCCGGGCGAAGAAGGGCAAAACATTATACCTGAATTTCGAGAGTTTTTCCGGATTTGACATACTTGAGGGGAAAAAGCAGAAAACAGATCTGATGGATCTTCTGTATTTTTCCGAATGCGGAACCGGGTCCTTTGAGTACAGGGTCAGCAGCCTGGCGGAGCAGATAGGAGAACTTGATTATATCCCTCCCGCAAGAATGTATACAAGATACCGGGATGTAGACAAATGTCAGTGGTTAAAGCTTATCGAACGGATCAGGACGGAAACCTGTTATGAGTGTCTGATCCTGGATCTTTCGGAGCAGGTGGCAGGACTTTTCGAGGTCCTGAAAGAATGCGACAGGATCTATTCCATGGTGGGCAATGACGGAAGTGCCTCCGCCAAATTCGCCCAGTACGAAGCGCTTCTGTCGGAAGCCGGGTGCAAGGAAGTCATTGATAAGACCATGAGGATAGAGATGCCGAAGTTTAAGGAAATACCGGACAATTTTGCCATGCTGCCTTATTCGGAACTGGCGGATTACATTAAAAAACTGGTGAATGAACAGGATGCGGACAAATGAATTTTGAAGAGATCAAGGAAACGATCCGTGCCGGGGTAGTGGTGGCAATGGACTTTTCCAGAGAATTGACGGACGAAGAGGTTCTTTCCCTGATCGATGAAGGGATCCTCAAATTTGAGACCAGAGGAAGCATTTCACTGGGAGAAAGGATCCGGCTGAAACGGGAGATCTTCAATTCGCTCCGAAAGCTGGATATCATCCAGGAATATCTGGAGGATGACAGGATAACGGAGATCATGATCAACGGAAGGGAAGGGATTTTCCTTGAAAAGAACGGCAGGGTCATCAGAAGCGAAAAGTGCTTCAAACGCGACGGAAGGCTGGAGGACATTGTTCAGCAGATAGTTGCGGGATGCAACAGAAGCGTCAATGAAGCTTCACCCATAGCCGATGCCAGACTTCCTTCCGGAGAAAGGGTGAACATAGTCCTTCCTCCGGTTGCGATAAACGGTCCCATAGTCACGATCAGGCGGTTCCCGTCACTTCCCATCAACATGGACAGACTGGTGGAAATTGGATCTGTCACCAAAGAAGCCGCGGCATTCTTAAAAAGGCTTGTAATCGCGGGATACAATATTTTTATTTCAGGTGGAACCGGTTCCGGTAAGACCACTTTCTTAAATGCATTATCGCAGTTTATTCCATCCAAAGAACGTATCATCACCATTGAAGACAGTGCGGAACTGAAACTTTTGAATGCAGAAAATCTGGTACGTCTCGAAGCCAGGATCCCCAATTCCGAAGAAGCAAGACCCATATCCATAAGAGAACTTATAAAGACAGCCCTGAGAATGCGGCCGGAACGGATCGTAGTGGGAGAATGTCGCGGTGAAGAGGCCCTTGATATGCTTCAGGCCATGAATACGGGTCACGACGGAAGTCTTTCCACAGGTCACGCAAATTCATCGAAGGATATGCTCTCAAGACTGGAAACGATGGTACTTATGGGTGCGGAAATTCCGATTTCTGCCATAAGGAGTCAGATCGCAGGTGGGATCGATGTAATGGTACATCTTACAAGGATGCGTGACGGGAGCAGAAAAGTGATGGAAATATCAGAGATAATGGGGATCCGTGAGGGTGAGATCGATCTAAAGACACTGTTTCTTTTTGACGGAAGAAATCTTGTTAAAAAAGGCGAGCTCACACACAAAGACAAACTTTTTCGGGCTTTTGAGGCAGGAGAGGTCGAGAAGATCCTATGAATTATCAAGTCTACAGGCTGAGCCTCAAGGAAACGGCAAAAGCCCTTTGCCTGTATCTGCTCCTATCGGGAGCGGTGGCGTTCTTTTTCTACAGATCTCTGATCGTTTTTGCGATCCTTGGTCCGGGTGTGTTCCGATTCCTGAGATTCTACGCAGACCGGAAAAAGAAACAGAGACTGAAGGCTTTGAAAGAAGAGTTTTCCGAAACCCTCAGATGTGTCGGAGGCGGCATGAATGCCGGCCTTTCCATGGAAAACGCGTTTCTGTCGGCCTATGACGATATAAAGCTTTTTTACGGAGACGAAAGTCTGATGGCAGAGGAGATCATCAAAATAAGAAAAGGCCTCGAGGTAAATATACCCCTTGAGGAATCCATAAAAGACCTTGCGGTACGCAGCGGGGACGAAGACATAGCGGCCTTTTCCGATGTACTTGAATGTGCAAAGCGCTATGGCGGAAATGTCACGGAGGTTTTGAGAGCGACGGCGGACGGAATTCGCGGGAAGATTTGTGTTGACAAAGAAATCGAACTGTTGATAGCGGAAAAAAAGCTGGAGCTGCGAATGATGGAAGTTATGCCGTTCTTTATCCTGATATATCTCGGGATAACCTCCGTGGGTTATTTCGATGTTCTCTATGAAGGGATCCCGGGCCGTGTCTTTATGACGGTATGCCTGGCAGTATATATCGCTTCGGTGATACTGGCGGAAAAAACGGTTTTGTCGGGTCTTACCATGAGGTCTCGACGATGAAAAAAGAGAAGCGAAAGGAAAAACTGATCTACGTCGGAGTGGTGATCCTTGGGATTTTGCTTTATCTGACCTCGGGGACGAAGAGTGAAAGGATAAAGGATAATGCGTTGCCCCAGAATTCCCCCGGAGGCGAAACAAAGTATTATTCGGTGGATGCCAGGGTGGGAGAAGATCTTTTGGAGGAACTTGAGATCAGGGTACCTGCAAGGGAATATTCGGAGGAAGAACTTGAGGATCTTCTCAAAGACTGCATCCCCAAAGCAAAACTGATGCTTTTAAACGGAAACGCGGGTTTTGACAGCGTGGAAGATGACCTGTATTTCTTTGAAAAGATAGAGGGATACCCCTTTTCCTTTGAATGGGAGGCGGAAGATCCCGAAAGGATCGGAGTCTTTGGCGAACTGTTATCACAGGAACCCTTTGAGACCCGGATCCGCATGATCGCGTACCACAGATCCTTTAGCAGGGATTTCGGTATACCCATCCGTGCTGTACCGGGAAAAAGAAAACAGACCGCAATAAAACGCGGAAAGTTACAAAAACTTGTAACGGAACAGCTTGAAAACAATGCCATGAATAATGCCGAAGGACCCGGGGCCGATAAGGATCCGGAGTCTGCAGAGAAGAACGAACTTATCTTGCCGGACAGCATGGAAGGGGAAAAAATAGAATATTTTACCGCAGGCGAAAGGAGAAATCCGGCTTATCTCGCGGTTACGGCGGGAGTCTGTTTCGCACTTTGGTACGGTTTTAAAAAGGATCGTGAGAAACGTAAGTCTGAGAGGCTCCAAAGGATCAGGGAGGATTTTCCCGGGATGCTCCGCCAAATGACCATGTACCTGTCTGCAGGAATGACAGTCAGGAATATCTGGTTCTTCCTTTGCGAGGAGGCAGCCGGGAGCGGCAAGCCCCGAAGTCCTCTGACCGAGGAAATGGAGATAACTGTAAATGAACTTAAAAGCGGGGCTTCCGAAGCGGGAGCATATGCGGACTTCGGAAAAAGAACGGCAATCCCCGAAACCGTGAGGTTTTCTGCACTGTTATCGCAGAACATAAGGACAGGCGGCAGCAGACTTTCGGATCTGTTGCGTGAAGAGACCGAAAAAGCCGTGACACAACAAAAGCAACGTGCCGTCAAAGCGGGTGAGGAAGCGGGAACAAAGCTTCTTTTTCCAATGATGCTACTGCTTGGTGACATGATGGCCATCATAATGGTCCCGGCTTTTATGACAATAGTTTAGATCTTAGAAAGGAGACAGATATGAAGTGTAAAGGATTCAAAGAACTGATCAAAGAAGAGGACGGAATGGGAACCGTGGAAGTTATCCTGATAATCGTTGTCCTTGTGGCATTGGTGGTCATCTTCAAAAAACAGGTCACCCAGATAGTAAATTCACTGTTTGATAAGATCACATCCCAGACAGATCTGCTGTGAAAAAGGGATATGTAACCGTTTATTTTACCGTTACCATGGCGATATGCATGTCACTGATAATGGTGATGTTTCGCGGTATCAGGGAAAATGCTTTGAGGATGCGGATAAAGGAAGCTGCCGACATCTCCGTAAGATCTTCCTTTGGAGAATACCAAAGGACATTGTGGGACAGATACGGACTTATCTTTGTGGATGCGGGATACAACCGCAAGGCGGAATCAATGATCATGTCCGAAGAACGCCACAAGGACTGTATGAACCGGAATTTTGAGGAGATGCCGGAAATTCCCTTTTTCGGAAGGGACCTTTTAAAGCTGCAATGCGATCTGAGTGAAGCGACAAATGTGAGATTTGCCACGGATCATGACTGCGAGCCCCTGATAAGACAGGGGGCCGGATACATGAAGTATCGCTTCGGTATCGAGTATGTGACCGGTCTGTATGAATTGGCATCTCAGTGTGCGGACATTGATTTTTCCTCTGTAAGTTTAAAAGATCACATAGATTCCGCACTTTCAAAGCTGGAGAAGGTAAAAGATTCGGTTGAGATCACGGAGTGGACCGATAAACTCAAAGACGCCGTGCTTGAAGATAAAAACGGGTCGAAAGATCTGGTCCTGTCGTTGCTTATCAAGGATCATGGGGATATCTCGGCAAAAAAAGTCAGGAAAGAAGCTTTGATCGGTAAAAGGGTCCTCAATAAGGGAAATTGGGAAGGGTATGCATCAAACCCGACAGACTCATTACTGTTTAAAGAATACCTGATGAAGAAATGCGGGGACTATCTTGAGCAGAAGCCGGATACTGCACTTGCTTATGAGATCGAATATCTTATTTGCGGAGCCGATTCTGACAGGGGCAACTTAAGCGGGACGGCGCTGAGGATCCTTTTGCTTCGGGAGGCAGCAAACTTCTATGCCATAAGCCGTGATCCTTCAAGGATGGAATTGATCCGTGCGGTGTCTGCTCTCATAGCGTTTGTGTTGCTTTCTCCGGAAATAGAGGAGCCTCTCACGGAGATAATAGTGGCGGCGTGGGCCTATGCGGAGAGCGTTAAAGACCTTCGGGTCCTGTTTTCCGGCGGGAAGGTCCCGCTTATAAAGACGGGATCGGATTTCTACACGGATATTATTGGTTCCGTTACGGACCGGGAAGTCAAAGAAAAGGGAATGGATTACAGGGATTATCTGAGAGCTTTTCTTTTTCTTGAGTCGGACCGTGAACTGGCGAAGCGGTTTGCGGATCTTCTGGAATTGAATGTGAGGGTCGCGGAGGGTAATGATTTCTTCAGACTTGATTTCTGTTTTGATGCCTGGGCCGTGACTTCCTATGTAACCTCGGAATACAGTTACGATTTTGCGGTAAAAAGATTATACGATGCGGAGGTTGATTAGAGGACAAAGGTAATGTTCTTTTCGGGGTTGTCTATACCCAATTGATTATTAACGATAACAAGCAAATAAAACTATACTACTCTCCCCTAAATCTGAAATTCTGTATTTTCTCCTTCTTCTCCGAAAAGAACATTACCCCTGTCCTCTAAAGCACATGTCCGAAAAAAGAAACGGAAGCGCAACCGTCGAAGCGTTGCTGATCCTTCCCATTCTTATAACTTTTATATTGTCCGTAAGCTGGCTATTTGATCTTTTTCGTATCCATGCCGAGATCGGGGGTACTCTGAATCGGGTTGGAAACGGTATGGTGACTTTCTCCCATGCCTATGACAAATTGCTCGGAGAAAAGACAGCGGGGGACGATCTGGCTGAACTTGCGGCTTCCACAGGCTGGTCGGAGCTCTATCTGAGAAACGAAGTGATGAAGTGCGGGGCTGCAGCGTACATCCATGATCCGATATTCGGGTTCAGCCGCGTTTTTACAGACGGGGAGATATCACTGACGGTTGTCTATTACGTGAAACCGCCTGTGTCCATTCCGTTCTTTAAAGGCTTTCTTTTAAAGAACAGTTTTTATTCACGGATGTATGTGGGCTGTAAAGATGAAAACAGGACCGAGGATTGCGTATTTATTACAAAGACCGGAAAGGTGTATCACACCGCGAAAGACTGTCGGGCCTTAAAAACAACTGTGATCGGTGTTGCAGCAGGCAAGGTGGGGGAACAGAGAAACAAAAGCGGGGCGAAATATTATCCATGTGAGAAATGCGGAAAAAAGCCTTCCGGAGAAACCTTATTCATAACCCCCTACGGAAACAGGTATCATACCGATCGAAACTGTTATGAGTTGAACACCACCATTTATGAAATACCGAAAAGTTCTGCGAAAGGAAGAAGAAAATGTTATTTCTGTCCATGACGGAGGGAACCGTGCCCCGGTGGCTCTGGCTTGTACCTCTTGCAATTCTTGTACCCGAGACGGTCTTGGATATCAGAAAGAAAACCGTCATGGTCTTTCCCATTATCCTTGGAAGTATTACGGGGATCGTCATCAATCTGGCTGCGGGAAACGGTATCATGAAGCTCCTGGCAGGGTGCATACCGGGACTGTTTCTTTTACTGGTGTCTTTGCTTGCTAAGGACTGCATAGGAAAGGGAGACGGTGAGATCACTGTGATGATCGGTCTGTTTCTCGGCTTTACGGAGACAGTATGGGTGCTTTTCTTTGCCCTGGTGACAGCCATGGTCTTTTGTCTTGGATTACTTGTCACAAAGAGGGCGGGAAGAAAAAGCAGGATACCCTTTGTCCCCTTTTTGCTTGCGGGAATGATCATAAGAGCGGGGACGATCTTATGCTGAGAAAGAACGAGAGCGGCATGTTTACCGTTGAGGCGGCTATTCTGGTTCCATTTCTTTTGATACTGACTTTTTCCGCCATGTTGTTAGTCATATATTTTTATGACAGGGCCATGGTGGTGCAGGATGTTAACGCTGTTTTTGCGGATATAAGAGCTGGACACAATGAGAGCACACCTTCGGAGCATCCATATATTATACTTGGAGATATGGAGATGGAGGTGCAAAGAAAGGGTGGAAAACTGACGGTCCGCCTGGGCGGAAACTGGGTAAACCCTGTTTTCGGAAACAAGAAAAGAAGGATAGAGTACGAAAAGACTGAATGGATGACCGATCCCACGGAAATAATGAGAACGGTGAGAGATCTGACAGAAAAAGCGGAGGTAATAAATGATACAGACAAAAACGATCCATGAACTCAATCATACGTATTTGATAATCACGGGAGACTGTATTGAGAAAACCGATGATTTCAGATATCGGATGCTTCTTTCAAACTGTATGGAGGGAGTCATCCCCATGCAGATCCGTGTTATAAACGGAGAAAGAGAAGTATATTTCGACATTACGGAGAGAGAGCCGGCGGCGGAATACTATAAAGGCAGACCTGCGGGAAGGGAGGATATCCGTTTTCTTTTGGAGGCGGTTTTCAGAGTATCTTCAAATATCGAGAAGTTTCTGATCGATGAGGGAAACCTGATAATGCGTCCGGAACTGATCTATCGAAATGTAAAGACCGGGGGCTTTGAGTTTATCTGTTTTCCCGATAATGACCGCGAGGAGGGGATAAAAGAAGAGCCTGCAAAAGAACTGATGAGATTTCTCACAGGATGTGTCGACACCGGGGATGAACTTTTGACGGAGTGCATCTATGGGCTTTACGATATGGCAGCCTTTAAGAATGTGAATTTTGCAACTCTTTATGAGACCTACATGGGAGAAATGAAAGAAACAAAACTGACTAAAGAGAGTCCGGAAGAAGAACAGCAGGAGAACTGGGAAAGCATTCTTCCACCTGAAAAGGGTCGAAAGATATATATCCCCTCCCTACAAGAGTGGGGAGCGGCTCTCCTGGGAGTCACCGGAATGGCTCTCATAGGATTAAACCTGTATTCCTCCTTTCTCCATTGAAAACAGACCCGTCCCTTGATACAATTGTAAACAAAAAGGGACAATTATGACTAATAAACTGGAAAACCGCCTTCACAGAGGCAGATATTTTCATATGGGCTTAGAAGAGGGCTTTGAGGATTTTGAGGTATTTGCCGATTTCATGGAGCGTCTGGTCAATGTGGTGGTGGTGGTCGATGCCGAGAAATACAGGGCGGAGATGATGGAAGCCTTTAAGCGAAGACTGGTTCCCGCATTGGAAGCTCAGAACCACTCGGCACATTTTATGATCATTCTGTGCGTCAATGTTAATTCCCCCCATTACATAGAGCAGTATACGGTGGCAAAACAGGTCTGCAACGATAACAGTTTTGCCTGGATCTACGAAGAATCCGAGGATAAACTCATAGTATTTGAAACTCAGGCGGAGGAATTTTACGGTCTGAGAAAACTGCTGGAAGCCGATGTTGAGGATTACGATGCTGGGGGAGGCAGCGAAAAAGAAGCCCCCGGACTCAAGAAGGATCTTTCTTTTGGAGAGCGCGCCGCTTCAGTGTTTGCCGCGATCCCCAAGGCAACAGCGCTTATCGTTCTTTTTAATTTACTGGTTTTCCTGGTGTGTACTTTCACGGGTGAACTGTTATATAATATAGGCGAAGTCGGATTGAGCCTTGTGGGGACACCGGATCAGTGGTATCGCATTATCACCTCCATGTTTCTCCATTCCGGTATGAGTCACCTGTTTAACAACATGCTGCTTTTGTGGTTTGCGGGCGAGATAACCGAGAGAGCCATGGGAAGCCTTCATTATTCTTTTCTGTATTTCGTTTCGGGAATCTGCGGGTGTCTCTTAACTTTCGTAAGCGAGATCATAAGCGGTAAGAGCGTGGTCATGATCGGTGCCAGCGGAGCGGTTTTCGGAGTGCTTGGCGCATTGCTTGCTCTTGTGATATTTAAGAGAGTGAAGGGTGCCACCATGAAGGTTCCGAGGATTGCGGTCGTGCTCATACTCAGCATCTATGCCGGCTTTACTGAGACCAATGTCGCCAACTGGGCCCATATCGGCGGACTTGCGGCAGGGTTTATTTTCGGAATGATATTCTGTCTGGTGAAGAGGAACAGGGAATGAAAATCAACATTTATTACGGCGGTCGCGGCTTGATCGATGACCCCACGTTATTTGTTATCAATCGTATGCAGAGTGTGCTGGAGGAGCTTCACGTTACGGTGGAGCGGTTTGATCTGCACGAATTAAAGAACACCATCACAACCCTTCCGCAGACCATGAAGAATGCTGACGGTATCATTTTGGCGACCACCGTCGAGTGGTACGGTATCGGGGGATATATGCAGACCTTCCTGGATGCCTGCTGGCTGTACGGGGATAAAGAAAAGATCAGTAAACTCTATATGTGTCCCGTGGTAATGGCCACAACCTACGGAGAGAGAGAAGGCAAACTCAATCTTTCCACCGCATGGGAGATCCTGGGCGGTCGTCCCTGCAGCGGAGTCTGCGGCTACATAGAGGATGTTAAGATCCTTGAAGACAACGACGATTATATCAAGCTTATCGAGCGTAAAGCCGAGAACATGTACAGGACCATCAATCAGAAGGTTCCTGCACTTCCCGCCAGCAACCAGGCGGTAAAACAGAAAGTCTACATGACAAAGAACATAGACCTTACTCCCCAGGAGACGGAGCAGCTTTCAAAGTATGCTGCCGATGATGCCTATGTTCAGAGACAGAAGGAAGATATTTCCGAGCTTACGGCTATGTTTAAGACCATGATGGGAAGTGATGACAAGGAAGATCCCGATGAATTCATCAAGGACTTCGAAGCCGCTTTTCATCCCGAGCCCGGAGTTGACGCATCATATCTTTTCCATATTTCGGGCAAAAAAATACCCCTCTATATGGTAATAGAGGGGCATGAACTCAAAATGATCTACAAAGAGGCACCCAAGGTGGATGTTGAGATCACGGTCTCAAAGGAGCGGCTTGAAAGCCTGATCAAAGGCAGCGGCACCTTCCAGCGTGCCTTTATGGCAGGTGAGATGAGCATCAAGGGTGACTTTAATGCTCTTCGTGAACTGGATAAACTCTTTGTTTTCTCATAAAAGCTGATCGTTGATCAGTTTCAGTATCGTCAATATGGGTTGCAGCTGACCGGATCTGCCCATTGCTTCAAGGTATGACCGGCGGTTGCAATAAACCGTATGTATCGCTTCAAGTAAAGTCTCTTTGTTCAGATCTTCTTCTTTCAACACATATGAAAATCCCTGAGCTTCAAATGAAGCTGCATTGAGCAACTGGTCTCCTCTGCTTCCGCTGGTGGGAAGAGGGATCAGTACGTTGGGTTTTTTCAGCGTCACAAGTTCGCAGATGGCGTTGGCGCCTGCTCTTGAAACCACTATATCCGCAACTGCAAAGGCATCTTTCAATTCTTCGTTAAGGTATTCAAACTGTTTGTATCCGTTAACAGATTCAAGAGAGGGGTCGAGATTGCCCTTTCCACAAAGATGGAGTATCTGAAAGTCTTTGAGGATATCATCAAGGTTTGAACGGATCGCGGCATTGATGCTTTTGGCACCCTGACTTCCGCCCATGACCATAAGAACAGGCTTGTATTCCGAAAAACCGCAAAGTGCAAGGCCGTTTTTCATGGTTCCTTCAAGAAGTTCGGCTCTTATGGGGGTACCCGTGAGAACTGCTTTGTCCTCGGGAAGATACTGCATGGTTTCCGGGAAATTGCAGCATACCTTTTTTGCCACCGGGATACAAAGTTTATTGGCCAGCCCCGGGGTCATATCGGATTCATGGATTATACAGGGAATGTTTAAAGCCGCAGCGGCTCTGACAACGGGCACGCTGACAAAACCTCCCTTTGAAAAGACAACGTCCGGTCTGATCTTTTTGAGAAGTCTTTTAGCTTCAAAGAAACCGTTTACGATCCTGAAGGGATCCGAAAAGTTTTTAAGATCGAAATATCTGCGAAGCTTTCCTGTGGAAACTCCGTAATAAGTCAGACCGCTTTCTTCTGCCAGACGTTTTTCGATGCCGTCCTTGGAACCGATATAGGTTATCTCAAAGCCGGATTTTTTCAATTCGGGCAGCAGTGCCAGATTTGGAGTAACGTGTCCGGCGGTACCGCCACCGGTCAATACGATTTTCTTTGACATGTTTATACCTGACCGCTTAAGTAGTTTTCCAGTGCTTTCGAAAGTTGATCGGGGCAGGATGTGGGTCTTGGGCCGCACTTGATTCCGCGAATTCTTTCAATGGCTTCCTCGACTTTCATACCTTTGATAAGAGCAGTGATACCCTTATGATTTCCGTCGCAGCCGCCGGTGAAACTCACATCGGCAACCTTGCCGTCAACAACTTCAAAATCTATTCCCACAGCGCAGATACCTGAAGGTTTATAGTGCATAACGATTCCTCCTTAGAAAATTCTATTACAAAAATAAAACAAATCTTTCTTTTTCGCAATAAGTTTGTGAGGCTTGAAAACAGTAATAATCTCTGCTACACTGTTAGCGAATTTGAACAGGTGCCGGAATGAAAGAACCTGTCGTTACAGAAATCGGGCAAACCGGAAGGCCCGGTTCGGACAAATTCGGATAAACAGGAGGTACAAATGAGCAAAGTAACATTTGACTATTCCAAGGCTTCGTCCTTTATCGGAAGTCACGAAGTCGACAGCATGAAAAGACAGGCGGAGAGCGCCAAAGAACTGCTTGTATCCAAGACCGGAGCAGGCAACGATTTCCTGGGATGGATCGATCTTCCCGAGAATTACGACAAGGATGAGTTTTCAAGAATAAAGAAGGCAGCAGAGAAGATCAAGTCTGATTCCGATGTTCTTCTTGTTATCGGTATCGGCGGTTCCTACCTCGGTGCCAGAGCTGCGATCGAATTCCTGCGTCACAGTTTTTACAACAGACTCAGCAAGGAGCAGCGTAAGACCCCCGAGATCTATTTCGTGGGCAATTCCATCAGCTCGACTTACATCAGACATCTTATGGATGTAATCGGTGACAGAGATTTCTCCATCAACATGATCTCCAAGTCCGGTACTACAACCGAACCTGCCATCGCTTTCCGTGTATTCAAGAAGATGCTTGAAGAAAAGTACGGCAAAGCAGAGGCTTCCAAGCGTATCTATGCTACTACCGACAAGGCTAAGGGTTCTCTTAAGAAAGTTGCCGACGAAGAGGGTTATGAAGAGTTCGTTGTACCCGATGATGTTGGCGGACGTTTCTCCGTTCTTACCGCAGTAGGACTTCTTCCCATCGCAGTTAGCGGTGCGGATATCGATAAACTTATGGAAGGTGCCAGAAGCGGAAGAAAGAATGCGCTTAACAACGCATTTGAAGACAACGATGCTCTTAAGTACGCAGCTATCCGTAATATCCTTCTTCGTAAGGGTAAGCAGATAGAGATCCTTGCAAACTATGAGCCCGCAGTTCATTATGTTTCGGAATGGTGGAAGCAGTTGTACGGAGAGTCCGAAGGTAAGGACCAGAAGGGAATTTTCCCTGCAAGCGTCGATCTCACCACAGATCTTCACTCCATGGGACAGTTTATTCAGGACGGATCCAGAAATCTCTTCGAGACCGTTATCAATATCGAGACATCAAGAGAGGAGATCATCCTTGAAAAAGAACCCGTTGATCTTGACGGTCTTAACTATCTTGCAGGCAAGAGCGTTGATTTTGTCAACAAGAGCGCAATGAACGGAACCATCCTCGCTCATACCGACGGTCAGGTTCCCAACCTTATGGTCAATGTTCCCGAAGTAAATGAGTTCTATCTCGGTGAACTGTTCTACTTCTTCGAGTTTGCCTGCGGCGTGAGCGGATATATGCTGGGTGTCAATCCCTTCAATCAGCCCGGTGTCGAGAGCTACAAGAAGAACATGTTCGCTCTTCTCGGAAAGCCCGGTTACGAAGCTCAGAGAGAGGAACTTTTGAAGAGACTGAAATAATCGAAAACCGCTTAAAAGGCAACGGTGAAGGTGATCCTGTCACCGGCCGGAACTGCGATGACACGATGAAGGTCTTTTTTCCAGGACCATCTTAACCGTTCATCGGTAATCTTGATGGTTTCACAGGAAAGCATTACGTCCCCGAGGAATTCTACGGAAGCCTCGGGGAGTTTTATTTTATTCCCGGAGATCTCGGGCTCCTCGGAAAGAAGGAGATTCAGGCAGTAATTATTCTGTCTTTCGGGGCTCTTAAAGACTATCCGGTCTTCCACAACAACCTGGGATTCTTTGTACAAAGAAACATGTCGCCGGTAGGAAGAAACCCCTGCCTCTGAAGGATATGCATCGGCAATGTCCATGGAAATATCGCAGACTTTGTCACTGAAGAAGGTCTTGACGTCTTTGGCTTTGTATTCCGAACCGGCAGCCTGCATGACACCGTTAATGGTGGGCAGGTTGTGATATGCGGACTGCATGGTCCAGATCTCATATCTTCTGTCGGAAAAAGTCTTGGCGGTATAGCTTTCAACACCTGCATCTATGAGCAGGGGCTTGCCGTCTTTGTACAGGATAATGCTTCCGGTATCGTTGTGGTTGTGACTGTCGTTGTTACAGCCCGCTTTGACAGCTAGGTTGAAGCGCGAGTCCGAAGCTATGAACACCCCTACGCTCTCGTAGTAGATATCTTTGTGTTTAAGAGGAGCGGAGGTATCATATTCAAGCATTTCTTTTGCCGTGAACAGACTTTGCAGGCGATGGAAAAGATTGATCTCCTTTTCATTGATCTCGTCTGCTGATTTTTTATAATCCCCGGCTGCGTAACGCATCATTTCTTCGTTACCGGTTGCTTTTGCAAAAAGAAATTCCATGGCACCGGAGCGGTCCATGACAGCTGAACAATCGGCAAAATTGTAGTAATAGCGATCCCTTATGTGGACATTGAAGATGTATTCGGCCATATTGCGGATCTTCTTTTCCTTGAACAGTCGACGAAATCCTCCGTTTGTAACCGTATCGAGAATATTTGTGGCGTTGAACAGGCACAGAGCGGCGCGCCTGTAATAGTGGGCTCCTTCGTTACAACAGCCGTCAACTCCGTAATCCTTGAGGAAGCAGTCTATGGAACGGCATGCTTTTTCAAGGACTTTTTTCTTGAAATCGTCGTAATCCAACCCGTCGATCCCGGGCTTCTGATCAAAAGCGGAATCCGTAAAGAAAACCGCCAGGAGCACGTTCTGAACACACCAGACGGTCCAGTTGCACATAGGCTCGGAGCCGTTACCCATCCACCAGAAGTGTCTTCGCATGTAGGGCTCGAAGATACGGCGCTTGAGGTTATCAAGGATCATGATATTGATGGCAGGGGAAATCTCATCAAGTTCATCGTGGAGAAGATAGGAAGCGGTGGCAAGCAAGGCGCCGGTCTCCGCAGCAAACAGATCCACCACCGGATCCGTGACATCCGGCAGGGGAAGGTTTACACTGTCCCTTTTATAGGAATTATGGGCGGGCAGCTGCCAGGCGGACTCTTCGCAAAGAGAGTAGATCCCGTTCAGGATCCCGTCGGTAAAGCGTCCCTTATGCTCGATGCATTCGCCCATTATCAGAGCGTTTATGGCATGTCGCTTTGCAAAGTAAAGGTTTTCGTATTTAACCCTGTTTCCGGTCCGTGTAAAATCCATGAATGCCGTTATGGGAAGGCCGTTAAAAGAAAAATCAAGGTATTCTTCGGCTTCTTTTATGCCGGCTTCCTTAACGGATTCAGGCAACGCCTCATAGGCCTCTCTGTCCTTAGCAGCAGGATAGGGTCTGTAGGGTGCCAATTTAAAGTCTTCCGAGTATGTTTCGCCGTACATGGTGATTCCTTTCCGAAATGGTCTGTGCTATACTGAATTATAAATCATCGGAAAGATAATAACAACGGACAGAATCAGATGGCAGAAAAGATCAAAAAGTACAGAATTCCCATAATCATCGCTTTTATACACTGGTTTCTGACAGTTATTTTTCAGCTTGACAGAAAAGTTTTTACTTATGAGTCGGAGACAGGGTATCTTCTGGTTATCAAGGCAGCGTATCTTTGTCTGCTTTTGGGAGCATATTGCTTCTCTTTTTTTGTGATCGAAAGGTACAAAAAGGGGGATGAAACCATCCGCAGAGGAGTTACGGTCTTTTTTGTATATATGTTGCTGATGGCTGTTTTGCTCGTTGCACTCTGGCCCGGAACATGGTCATGGGATGATGCGGGTATATTCTTGTGTGTGCTTTCTTATGATGATTTTGTGCCATGGCATCATTTCTTTTCGGGGTTTTATCACGCCCTTTTGCTTCAGGTCATTCCACATCCCGGTGGCATAATCCTGCTTCAGTGCGTTTTGGCATCAGTTTGCGTTGCTTTTTGCACTGTCAGGATCGAAAAGGCCTTCGGACTTTCGCTTAAGAACCGGGTGATGGATATCATCGTAAAGATAATTCCCTTTTTGATGCCTCCGGTATTGATGTATCAGTTTTCCGGCTATCGGATGGGTATTTACATCTATCTGGAATTAACCCTGATCGTGATGCTTATATGCGGTAAAAAGGAGGATGTCCGGTGGACACCATCCTATATCGGGCTTTTATGCTTTCTTGGGATCGTTGTGACCTGCTGGCGGTCGGAGGCTATGATCTATATGCTGTTTCTGCCGCTGCTGATCGTTTTGCTTCCACGCAAGACGATGGGCAAGTTGGGCAAGATCGTTGCCTGCGCGACTATAGTGCTTGGTTCGATTTTTGTAAATCTCATTCAGGACCGGCTTCTTGGGACTAATGATTATAAGACCGCTGCTTTGATGGGCCCATATTCTGCGGTGATAAAAGCCGCTGACAGCGACAGGGATGCCAAAGAATTGCAGGCCATAGGTGAAGTGGTCAGGACCGATCTTGTTCTTTCTAATCCCGAAATGACGGGTGAGGATCTGTTCTGGGCCGCTCATGCATACTACAATGATTGCAGCAATGAGGCTTTGAACGGATCCATCAAAGCATTGGTCAGACTTTCGTTAAAATATCCGGGAGCAGTATTGGGTGAAAGGTTTAATACTTTTATTGTTTCATCCGGAACGCTCGGGAACATGTTTCGGATCAACTGGCAGACAGAAATCCTCTACGACGGGGACCTTAGCAGCCCATATGATGATGAATTTATAGACAGAGGGTATCTGGCACCGTTTAAAAGGATCCGTCGACTGGCGGTTAATACACTGAGTTTGAAGAACAATAAAACGGGAAAGGTCATGACCGGACTTCGGTGTGTTTTTTGGAATGCATTGATCCCGATCGCGGTATTGATTGCCGGAACCGTATGGTCCATAGTTAAAAAGAAATGGTATTTGGCATGCGTTTTTGCTTCCGTAATGGGCAGGTTGGCGATTGTATTCCTGACAGAGCCCACCGGATGGATCATGTATCTTTTGTCGTTCTACCTGGAGGGGTATGTCCTTTGCATATATGGATTATTGCATCTGATCGGGAAAAAAGAACAGAAATAAACGGAGAAAAGCGGATCATATGATATACAGTATTTTGGGATGTGTAATGTGGGGACTGATCGTGATATATGCCATTTCGATCAGACCGAAGTCGGGATTATTGAAGAAAGGAACAGTGACTCAGACAGATTCTAAGGAAAGGACACAGGTGGCAGGTGTCATTGCTTCCTGTGTTGTCTGTTGCGCAACAATTCTTATCTGTATCCTTCCCATGTCTCTTTCGCCCTTCTGGAACGGAGAGGTCCCGCAGCACAGGAATCAGTACGAAGTTATGGCACGTTCTCTGGCAAACGGGCATATCTATCTGGATTATGACGATATTGACCCCGGGCTTGAGGAAATGAGCAATCCCTACTCCCCCGCGGAAAGGATCGAGGCGGGAGTCAATTATCATTCCGACCACGCTTATTATAAGGGCAGATACTACATGTATTTCGGTGTGGTTCCCGCCATCATCGTTTTCCTGCCCTATTATCTCATCACCGGCCGGGATCTGACCACATATCACGGAACACAGCTGTTTGCGGCGCTGGCCATTGTGGGCATCTTTCTTTTGTTTCATGCCCTTGTCCGCAGGTTTTTCCCAAAGCTTCCCCGGATAATACTCTTGTCTTTGTGTGTGGCACTTTCCTGGATACCGGTCTATTATTCCACCGATTACTCGTCTCTTTACAGCACAGCCATCGTATCCGGAGTGTGCTTTGAGGTTTGGAGCCTTTATCTTTTCATTACCGCCGTATATCTTACGGCAAAAGAAAAAGCATCCCGTCGTGTGGTGCTTGCGGTTCTTGGAGGACTTTGCGGAGCATTGGCCTTTGGCTGCAGACCCACAGCAGCCTTCGGAAATCTTATCCTGATCCCCATGCTGGTTAAATATATCAAAGACGAGACTTCGGGTGAGACCAAAACAAAGACCGGGACTCTCCTTGGACGTATCTCTTTGGTACTTACGCCTTATGTCATCGTCGGCGTGCTTTTGATGATGTATAATTACGCCCGTTTCGAGAATCCTTTTGAGTTCGGGCAGGCATACCAGCTTACGAGTTTCGATCAGACCAGGTTCGGTTCTTTGGCTAATTTCAGCCCTGTGGAAACCTTTAACGGGCTTGTGCTGAATTATATCGGCTATACCCCCATTACGGGTCATTTCCCTTATGTGTACTTTAACAGCGTTTTCGTTAATTTCCCCATTCTTGCCTTTTCTTTTGCGGTATTTAACAGGAAAATACGTAATGCCGTTAAGGATTCCGGATTTTTAGGGCTTGTGATCGCAATTCCCATTGCAGTCCTGGTCATCAATTTCCTGCAGGTTCAGTGGGGACCGGGCATGGCCAACGCCGAGCGCTACAGGACGGATTTTTATTATCTTCTTGCCATTCTCGCTTTTCTTGTCATCGGTCACTGGTACAATGCAAGCGCCGAAGAGGACAGGGGACGGTTTTGTTTTGTCACGGGGCTTTTCTGCCTGGAGGCTGTGTTCATGTGCATGCTTTTGCTCATGGCGCCCGATGACGGAAACTTTACTGCGGTATATCCCGAGATGCTTGAAAAGCTAAAACATTTCGTCATGATTTTTTAATCTTTCTTAACACTTCTTGTGTTATGATGTTAAAGACACACGGGTGTCGAAGGAAGGGCACGATAATTGAAGATCAAAGACAGAAGAAAAAAATCCTACGAGATCCGCAGGGAAATGATAAAGCACGGCCGGGACATACTGAATTCAAAGAATTTTTTAAGTTCCGCAAAGAATATACAGCACGGTGATGTTTCGGTCATGAAGCATTCATTGAAGGTTGCTTATGCCAGCATGTGGCTGAACCGCAAGCTGAAGATCAAATGCAGCGAGCGGGAACTGGTACGGGGAGCGCTGCTTCACGACTATTTTCTTTATGACTGGCATGACACCAAGCGGGAGAATTATCAGTTTCTCCACGGCTTTTACCACCCGGGCATTGCTTTAAAGAATGCCATAAGGGATTTTGACCTTACGGACAAAGAAAAGGACATAATTTCCAAGCACATGTGGCCCATGACTCTTAAATTTCCCAAATGCAGGGAAGCATGGGTCGTTACGGCAGCGGACAAATATATCTCTACGTTGGAGAGCTTAAGGCTCCACAACAGACCCAAATATGTTAAGGTACGGAGCAGGTAAATTGGGAAAAATAGTCTATATCATGGGTAAGAGTTCCACGGGCAAGGACACTATCTTTCGTGAATTGCTCAGGGAGAACAGCTACTCATTCAAAACCGTGGTATCCTATACCACCAGACCCATAAGATCCGGAGAAAGAAACGGAGTCGAGTATTTTTTTGTGACGGAGGAGGAGTTCTTTTCCCTCAAGGAGTCGGGAAAGATCATCGAGGACAGATGTTACCCTTCCGCTCACGGCCCCTGGCGTTATTTTACGGTGGATGACGGACAGATCGATTTCACGGACAACTACATTACCATCGGGACCATTGAATCCTACGTCAAACTTAAAGAATACTTCGGAGAGGACCGTCTGATCCCTGTCTTAGTGGAACTGGATGACGGTGACAGACTTCAGAGAGCTCTCAACAGAGAAAGAAAACAGGCTGTTCCCAGATACGAAGAGATGTGCCGAAGATTTCTGGCGGACAGCGTCGACTTTTCGGAAGACAAGATCAAAGCCGCAGGGATAACCGGTCGATTTAAGAACAACGACTTAAGGGAGTGTCTGCGGGAGATTAACCGGTATATTTCCGGGGAGATGGCAAGGGATGGACGTTAAGATCACCCAGGTTACGCAGGCAACACAGGTTCAGCCCACACAGGCTGTTCAGCCTACGAACGAAGAATTCAAATTCATGCTCATGAGCCGCATTGCCGAGGAGGATCTCCAGGCAAGGCTTTCTTCACTGATGAATGAAATATCCGAGCAGGGTGAGCGCATAGCCAAAAAGAAAGATATCAAGGACATGCGCAGATACAGAAGCCTTATCAAGGATTTCATGAATGAGATCGTATCAAGGTCCCATGCTTTTTCAAGAGAGAACTTTCTTGACAGGAAGGGTCGTCACAGGGTGTACGGGATCATTCGCCTGGTGGACCAGAATCTTGACGAACTGGCGGAGGAACTTCTCAAAGAGCAGAAGGACAATCTCTCCATCCTTCAGAAGATAGGAGACATCAGGGGGCTGATCTTAGACATCTTTACTTAATTTGATTCGATCAGGGGAATATATGGCTAATTTCAACGATATAGTAGGCCAGGAACAGATAAAGAAGCATTTGATCACAGCCGTGGAGCAGGATACTGTCAGCCACGCCTATATCATTGCGGGGGAAAAGTACGCCGGGAAGGAATTTATCGCCCGGATCTTTGCCGCGGCTCTTTTGTGTGAAGGGGAGCCCGGCTGCGATAAGCCCTCGCCGGGTGGCATCGCACCCTTCGGCTGCGATAAACCTTGCGGTATCTGTCACAGCTGCAGGCAGGCGGAAAGCCGCAACAATCCCGACATCATTTTTGTGACTCACGAAAAACCCGGAGTCATCAGTGTCGATGAGATCAGGACCCAGATCAACGAAGACATTACCACAAAGCCCTACGGTGGCAAAAGAAAGATCTACATTGTCAACGAAGCGGAGAAAATGAACCCTCAGGCCCAGAATGCGCTGTTAAAGACCTTTGAGGAACCGCCGGAATATGCGGTGATCATTCTTCTTGTCACAAGTGTGGAGGAGCTTCTTCCCACCATCCGCTCCCGTGCGGTAGTACTCAGCATGAAGCCCGTGGCGGACAGCCTTGTAAAGAAATTCCTTATGGAAGAGGTCAGGATCCCGGACTACAAGGCCGATGTATGTGTTGCTTTTGCCAGAGGTAACATAGGTAAAGCCAAGCTCCTTGCGGGCAATGAGGATTTTGAGAACATCCGCAGAGACGTGACGAATCTCCTTAAATTCATTAAGGATATGGAGATCACGGAACTCATAGCTTCCGTTAAGAAAGCATCGGAATATAAACTTGAGATTAAAGATTATCTCGACATAATCCTTGTGTGGTACAGGGATGTGCTTCTTTTTAAAGCCACAAAAGACGCAAACGGCTTGATTTTTAAGGACGAATTAAAGTATATTAGAAAAGCGGCCGACGAAAGCAGTTACGAAGGCATACAGAAAGTCATCGATGCTGTTGAGAAGGCAGGCAAACGTTTATCTGCCAATGTCAACTTTGATCTTACCATGGAGCTTTTGTTCCTGTGTATCAAAGAAAACTGACGGGCACGGAGGAGACATGACCAAAGTAATTGGAGTTCGCTTTAAGGAGACGGGTAAGGTATATTACTTCGCTCCCGGCGACAAAGACATAAAGCGCGGGGAACACGTTATCGTGGAGACCGCCAGAGGGCTTGAGTACGGCACCGTGGTGCTTGGTGTATCGGAGGTTGAGGATGACAAGATTGTCGCTCCCTTAAAGCCCGTTGTCAGGGTAGCAACCCCTGAGGATGATACAAGAGAAGAGACCAACAGAGAAAAAGAAAAGAAGGCATTTATCACCTGCAAGGAGAAGATCGACAAGCACAATCTTCCCATGAAGCTCATCAACGTGGAATATACCTTCGATAACAGCAAGGCTATTTTCTACTATTTCAGCGATAACCGTGTGGATTTCAGAGAGCTGGTGAAGGATCTTGCTTCCACCTTCCATACAAGGATCGAGATGCGCCAGGTAGGCGTCAGGGACGAAGCAAAGCTTCGCGGAGGCATCGGCATCTGCGGCCGTCCCATTTGCTGCAACAGTTATATGGCCGACTTTTCTCCCGTTTCCATCAAAATGGCCAAGGAACAGAATCTGTCCCTTAATGCCCTTAAGATCTCGGGAGTCTGCGGCAGACTTATGTGCTGCCTTAAAAACGAAGAAGAAACCTACGAGGAACTCAACAGGAACCTCCCTTACGTTGGCGAGAATGTTACCGTCATTGCGGATAACACCACCGGTAAGGTTCACAGCATCGATGTGCTGAGACAGCTGGTAAAGGTTGTCATCGAAGTTAACGACGACGAAAAAGAACTGGTCACTTTTAAACCCGAAGAGCTCAGATTCAAGCGCGGTCGCGGCCGAAAGATGGAACTGACCGACGAGGAGAAGAAAGCCCTTAAGGATCTGGAGAGTTAACGGTGGAAGAACTTGTTAAAGAAGGGGAGCGGGTCGATGACCTTGAGAGGAACGGACTGAAGATCATCCAGGATCCGAAGCGCTTTTGTTTCGGAATGGATGCCGTGCTGCTTTCGGGATTTGTGACAGTGAAGCCCGGTGCCAACCTTCTGGATCTGGGAACCGGAACGGGGATAATTCCCATCCTTCTTTCCGCAAAGACCGATGCCGCTCATCTGACAGGCCTTGAGATACAGGAAGAAAGCGCCGAGATGGCTGAGAGGAGCGTTAAGCTTAATTCCCTTGAAGAAAAGATCTCCATCGTACATGGGGATATAAAGGAAGCCCCCGTTCTTTTTGAAAAAGCGAGTTTTGATGCGGTTACCTGCAATCCCCCCTATATGATCGGTGCCCACGGGCTGAAGAATCCGGATTCCGCCATGGCAATTGCCAGGCATGAGGTTCTTTGTACCTTTGAAGATGTTGCAAGGGCCGCGTCGGCACTGTTAAAACCCGGCGGGAGCTTTTTCCTGGTACACAGACCCTTCAGGCTGGCGGAGATAATGGCCACCATGCAGAAATACAGACTTGAACCCAAAAGGATGCAGTTAGTCTATCCTTTTGCGGACAAAGAACCCAATATGGTCCTTCTGGAAGGTAAACGCGGCGGAAGATCCCGGCTTACGGTTGAAAAGCCTTTGATCATATACAAAGAGCCGGGAAAATATACCGATGAAATTTATGATATATATGGGTATTGACACCCAAAACCTAAATATATATACTTTGCTTAGCAGCACTAGTTTTTAGACTTTTTTAGGAGAAAGATATGTTAGAGAAAGTTATTGAGATCATAAGAGAACAGCTTGGAATCGAAGATACCGAAATTGATGAGGATACCTCCTTCAAGGACGATCTTGGAGTTGATTCATTGGATCTTCTTGAGCTGGTCATGGCATTCGAAGAAGAATACAACATCGAGTTAAATCCCGAAGAGCTTGAGGATATCCAGACCGTCGGCGATGTTTGCGAATTCATTAAGAAGTATGCCGACTGATTGATGGCTGACTTTTATGACTCCGGCTCAGGCCGGAGTCTTATTGTTTCTGCATAATTAAATTGCACAGCATGAGTGTGTAATTGCGCTGCATGTCAATGTAGGAAGGATTGTTTCATAAATGTTTAACGACTGGTTACATATCGGCCCCTTCACCGTGCACGGCTACGGAGCCTGCATCGCGATAGGGGTTCTTTTGGCTCTTTGGCTGGGCTGCCACAGGGCTAAGAAAAGAAGCATGAGCGAGGACATAGTCTACGGAATGGTGTTTACCGGAGTTATCCTCGGATTCTTAGGTGCCAAGATCCTTTATCTTATCGTGGAATGGAAGGATTTTATCGCAAATCCTCTGGGAGCCCTTTCTTCCAGCGGTTTTGTGGTCTTCGGCGGACTGACTCTCGGAATGATCGCCATTTTTTTATACGCAAGGATCAAGAAGGCAGATTTCCTTAAGTACTTTGAGCTTTGCCTTCCCTCCGTGGCTCTGGGTCAGGCTTTCGGCCGTATCGGCTGTTTTATGGCGGGCTGCTGCTACGGCAAGGAAACGGATTCCTGTATCGGAGTGACCTTCCATCATTCGGATTTTGCCCCCAATAACGTAAGCCTCATACCAACACAGCTTATTTCCGCAGGCGGCAATTTCCTTAATATGGCCCTGCTTCTTTTTATTTCTTCCAGGACAAAGAAACCGGGAGTGATCCTGGGCTGTTACTTTATTTTCTACAGTATCGGCAGGTTCCTTGTGGAGCTGTTGAGAGATGACCCCCGCGGCAGTGTGGGCGCCCTTTCCACCTCACAGTTCTATGGTATTTTCATGCTGATCTTCGGTATCGGGATGCTTGTATGGGGATTGAAACATAAGGAGAAAAGTGCGGATGAAGCGCTATAGGCGAGAAGACGACAATTCCTATGCTCTGGGCATAACCCTGACTTTTGAACTGTTAAAATATGCCCCCGACAGGGCAAAGAGGGTCTATATCCACTCCAAGATGCAGGACGGAGAGTCGCTTGAGAAGCTCAAGGCTCTTTGCAAGTCACTGAACGTCCCCATGGAGTACGGCGACAAGCCCTTTAATATCCTTTCGCAAAAAGAAAACTGTTTCTGTATCGGAGAGTTTGAGAAATTTTCCCGACCTCTTTCCAAAGACGGGTCACATGTGGTACTCCATAATCCTTCCAATGCCGGAAATATGGGCACCATCATGCGTTCCGCTGCAGGCTTTGGGGTGACGGACCTTGCCATCATCAAACCGGCGGTGGATGAGTTCGATCCCAAGACGGTACGGGCATCCATGGGAGCGGTTTTCCATCTGAACATTCAAACCTTTGATTCTTTCGAGGACTACTCCCGGGAGTACGGCGATCGAAATCTCTATCCCTTTATGCTAAAGGGGCGTGAGACTCTTTCAAATCTTAAGTTTAAGAAACCATTTTCACTTATATTCGGCAATGAAGCCACAGGGCTTCCCGACTCTTTTCTCAATGTGGGCACGGGAGTCCTTATTTCCCATTCCGACAGGATCGACAGTCTGAACCTGCCCATTGCGGCAAGTATCGCACTTTTCGCCGCAACGGCGGATGATTTCAGATAAGACACGGCGGATCTTTGTGTAACTCCGGCACCTGAACCCTTTTATCAGAGGACCAGATATGGATTCTTTCATCAATTTTGAAAATGTAACAAAAGTTTATCAAAGCGGCGAAGTTAAGGCTGTAGCATTGAACGGAGCCTCCTTCACGGTGGAAGAGGGTGAGTTTTGCGTGATCGTAGGCGCCAGCGGTGCCGGTAAGACCACCATCTTAAATATTCTCGGCGGTATGGATACCCTTACTTCCGGGCGTGTTACGGTGGACGGAAGCGAGATCTCTTCTTTCGGCAAAAGACAGCTTACCACCTACAGGCGTTACGATGTGGGTTTTGTGTTCCAGTTTTACAATCTGGTGCAGAACCTTACAGCCCTTGAGAATGTTGAATTGGCGGCTCAGATCTGTAAGAATCCCTTGCCGGCTGACGATGTTCTTCACAACGTGGGCCTGTGGGATCGCATGAACAATTTCCCGGCTCAGTTGTCGGGCGGTGAGCAGCAGAGAGTTGCCATAGCCAGAGCTCTTGCCAAGAATCCCAAGCTTCTCCTTTGCGACGAGCCTACGGGTGCTCTTGACTACAATACCGGAAAATCCATTTTAAAGCTTCTGCAGGATACCTGCCGTAAGGACGGAAAGACCGTCATCGTCATTACCCACAATCAGGCCATCACACATATGGCAGACCGTATCATCAGGGTCAAGAGCGGTGTCATCGAATCCGTCGAACTTAACGATAACGTGATCCCCATCGAGGAAATTTCATGGTAAAAGAAGCTCTTACGAAGAATACCTTTAGAGAGATAAAGCAAAGCTTCGGGCGTTTCCTGGCAATCCTTGCCATAGTTGCGCTGGGAGTCGGTTTTTATGCGGGTCTTTCCGTTACCAAGGAAGCCATGGTCCGTACCGGGGACGAGTATTTCAGGGAAAACGCTCTTTTCGATCTCAGACTTATTTCCACACTGGGTCTTTATGACGAGGATGTGGATGAGATAAAGAAACTGGATTTTGTTACCGAAGCGGAGGGAGCCTACAGCACCGATGCACTGGTGACCATTGGTAATTCCGGCAGTGCGGTGAAGTTTCTTTCTTTGTCCGACACCATTAACCGTGTCATCGTCACTGAGGGCCGGCTTCCCGAGAATCCCGGCGAGTGTCTGGTGGATGATTTTTTCAGCGGTGATCTCATAGGGAAGACCATCCTTCTTTCCGACGGGAACAAACAGGACACTCTCGATATGTTCAAGAACAAAGAGTTTACCGTCACCGGTCGCTGCAAGGCTGTAGCCTACGTAAATTACGAACGCGGCAACACCACTCTGGGGGACGGAACCCTTTCCGGCTTTGTCTATGTGGCTCCTTCGGAGTTTGATACCGAGTATTTTACGGAAATATATGCGGTGACAAAGGCGTCTTCCTTAAGGATCTATTCCGATGCCTACAAGGATGAGATGGATATCGAAGAAGAAAAGGCCGAAGACCTCCTTACAAAACTTGCAGGCGACCGCTACACAGATCTAAAGACCGAGGCCGATGACAGGATCGCGGATGCTGAGCGGGAGATCGCCGATGCGGAGACTAAGATCGCGGACGGCGAGGAGAAGCTTGCGGACGGAAAGAAAGAGATCGAAGAGAACGAACAAAAGATAGCCGATGCGGAAAAGGATATCTCCGACGGGGAAAAGAAACTCGCCGACGGCAGGAAGGAACTGGACAGGGCCGAGAAGGAATTAAACGATGCCAAAGCCTTTCTTCCTCCCGCAATGTATGATGCGCAGCTTTCGGAAATAAAGAAAGCCCGCAAGGAACTTAAGAACAAAGAAAAAGAGATCGAAGATGCCCGGGCGGACATTGAGGATGCCAGGGTCAAGATAGAGGATGCCAAGAAAGAAATTGCGGAGCACGAGGCAGAGATTGCCGATGCAAAGATCGAAGTAGCCGACGGCAAAGAGAAGCTTGAGGATGCCAAAGAAAAGCTTAAGGATTTAAAGGAGCCGGATGTCTATGTGCTCACCCGTTCCACCAATATAGGATATGTGTGCTTTGACAACGATTCTTCCATTGTGGAAGGTCTGGCGGATGTGTTCCCCCTGTTCTTTTTCCTGGTGGCGGCTCTTGTATGTATGACCACCATGAACCGAATGGTAGAGGAGCAGCGTACGCAGATTGGCGTCATGAAGGCACTGGGTTATGCCGAAAGATCCATCATGGGCAAGTACCTGTTTTACTCGGGAAGTGCCGCAATGGTGGGCTGTATCATAGGATTTCTCGGGGGTTCCTATATATTCCCCTCAGTTATCTGGACGGCCTACGATATCATGTACAACATGAAGCCCATCGTGTTTGTCTTTGATGTAAAGTACGCCATCATATCCGTTGTTGTGAGTATCATCTGCTCCATGGGTGCCACCTACGCAACCCTTCACGGAGAGTTAAGGAGCCAGGCAGCAGACCTTATAAGGCCCAAGGCTCCCGCAAGCGGAAAGCGCGTTTTCCTTGAAAAGATAGGATTTTTCTGGAAGAGATTGAGCTTTACCGGCAAGGTTTCCGTAAGGAACGTATTCAGGTACAAGAAACGTTTCTTCATGATGATCCTGGGGGTTGGCGGCTGTTATGCCCTGCTTCTTACGGGTCTTGGTATCAACGATTCCATTACCGGCATCACCGACAGTCAGTTCAAAAAGATCCAGAATATCGATATAACCGTGAACTTCGGTGACAGTGTCTCCGAGGAGGATTTTGATAAATTCGAAGGTGTTCTTTCGTCCGGGGACAAATACCTTTATGCAAGAGTCAAGACTGTTGATACGGTGTTTGACGGCAAACAGAAAAGCACTATCCTGTCGGTTTCTTCCAAGGGAAGCGACGGTGTCACCATGTCCGATTTCATGAATTACATGGATGTAAAAGAAAATCCCATCTCTTTGCCGGGTTACGGTGAAGTTGTGATCTCTTCGCCCATGGCGGGGGATCTTGGTATCGAAGTTGGGGATGACATCGTGTTAAGGGATCCGGATCTTAAGGAGATTAAGGTCAGAGTTTCCGGCATCATGTTAAATTACGTGAATCATCTGGCCTATATAACCGAAGAGACTTACGTGGATGCCATGAAGGAAGATTTCAGGGTCAATACCGCATATCTTCGCACCGATGAAGATGTTTACGCCACCGGTGCAGCGGTTTCGGATCTTGAATGTGTCACTTCCGTAAGCATCACCGATGAAATGGTACGCCGTGTGGACAAGATGCTTGAAAGCATGAAGTACGTGGTATGGCTTACCATAGTTTCGGCGGCGGCTCTTGCTTTTATCGTTATGTATAACCTCACGAACATAAATATCACCGAGCGTATCCGGGAGATAGCAACACTTAAGGTCCTCGGCTTCTATCCCAAAGAGACCAATATATATGTGTTCAGGGAGAATTTCGTGCTCACTGCCATCGGTATAGTGGCGGGAGTGTTCATGGGTATCGGCCTCCACTGGTACGTAATGCGTAACATCAGGGTGGATCTGGTTTCTTTTGACGTAAAGATCCTTCCCGTAAGTTTCATTATGGCAGTGCTTTTAACGTTTCTTTATGCTATATTTGTAGATGTGGTACTTTCAGGTAAACTTGAAAGGATACACATGGCGGAATCATTGAAGTCGGTTGAATAGTTCGGCTTATTTTCTGCGAGACGAGCGTCGCCTGAACGGACATAATTAAACCAATATATAAACAGGAGAGTGACAACATGAGCGAATCAGCAAAGAAACTCATCGAAGACGGCAAGGCCGTTCTGGGAATCGAATTCGGTTCCACAAGGATCAAAGCGGTCCTGGTGGATGAGAACAACAATCCCATCGCTTCCGGAAGCCATGAGTGGGAAAACCACTTTGAAAACGGCGTCTGGACCTACCCCATGGATGAGATCCATGCGGGTCTTAAGTCCTGCTACAAGGACCTTAAGAAGGATGTTTCCGAAAAGTACGGCGTGAAGTTAACACGTCTTGCGGCTGTGGGCATCAGTGCCATGATGCACGGATACCTTGCTTTTGACAAGAACGGAAAGCTTCTGGTTCCCTTCAGGACCTGGAGGAATACCATTACCGAAGAAGCGGCTGCGAAGCTTACCGCACTCTTTAACTATAATATCCCCCAGCGCTGGAGCATCGCTCATCTTTACCAGGCCATTCTTAACAAGGAACCTCATGTCAAGGATATTGCTTTCCAGACCACCCTTGCGGGATACATTCATTACATGCTTACCGGCAGGAAAGTAATGGGCGTGGGTGAGGCATCCGGTATGTTCCCCATCGATACAGCCACCGGCGATTTTGATGCTTCTATGGTTTCAAAATTCGATGAACTTTTGAAAAAAGAAGGTTTGACCTATACCCTTAAGGATATCTTCCCCACCGTTCTTTCCGCAGGTGAGGATGCGGGAACCCTTACCAAAGAAGGAGCTCTCTTCATAGACGAAGACGGCGAACTTGAAGCAGGTGCCAAGGTCGCTCCCTGTGAAGGCGATGCAGGCACGGGAATGGTTGCCACCAATGCGGTCAAGGTCCGCACCGGTAACGTGTCCGCAGGTACCAGCGTATTTGCCATGGTCGTTCTCGAGAAGCCCCTTTCCAAGGTTTACGAAGAGATCGATCTTGTGACTACTCCCTCCGGGGATCTGGTAGGTATGGTACACTGCAACAACTGTACTTCAGACCTCAATGCCTGGGTTGGCCTTTTCAAGGAATCCCTGGAAGCTTACGGTGTTTCCGTTGACATGAACAAGCTCTTCGGAACCCTTTACAACAAAGCTCTGGAGGGCGACAAGGACTGCGGCGGTCTCATTTCCTTTAACTATTTCTCCGGCGAGGGCGTTACCCATTTTGATGAAGGTCGTCCCCTTTTCGTACGCGAGCAGAATGCAAAGGTAAATCTTGCAAACTTCATGAGATCAAATCTTTACGCAAGCCTTGCAACCCTTAAGATCGGCTGTGATATCCTTCTTAAGCAGGAAGGAGTCAAGGTGGATTCCATCACCGGCCACGGCGGGCTCTTTAAGACCAAGGGTGTGGGACAGACCATTCTTTCCGCAGCACTCAACACCCCTGTTTCCGTAATGGAGACCGCAGGTGAAGGCGGTGCCTGGGGCATGGCGGTCCTTGCTAATTATCTCATTCAGAAGGAGCAGGGTGAGACCCTTCCCGATTATCTTAACAACAAGGTATTTGCGGGCATGAAAGCGGAAACTCTTACCGCTTCCCCCGAGGACGTTAAGGGCTTCGACGAGTATGCAAAGAAATATGCCGAGGCTCTGGCGGTTGAACGCGCAGCGATCGGCGCAGTGAAGTAATGTTATTCTGAACCGGCGTAAGCGGGTCGAAGGATCTTATATGTATCACAGCATTAATAAGGAGTCACAATGTTAAGAGAACTCAAACAGCAAGTTTACGAAGCAAACATGCTTCTTCCCAAGTATGAGCTTGTTACTTTTACCTGGGGCAATGTCAGCGGTATCGACCGCGAAAGGGGTCTGTTCGTTATCAAACCCAGCGGTGTCGACTATGACAAACTCACTCCCGAAGACATGGTGGTAATGGATCTTGACGGAAACAGAGTTGAAGGAAAGTACAAGCCCTCATCCGATACCCCCACTCACCTTGAACTTTACCGGGCGTTTCCCAATATCGGAGGTATCGTCCATACTCATTCTTCTTACGCCACCAGCTGGGCTCAGTCCGGGCGCAACATCCCCTGCTACGGCACCACCCATGCGGATTATATCTACGGAGATGTTCCCTGTCTTCGGTGTCTTACCAAAGAAGAGATCGATGAAGCCTATGAGACCAACACCGGCCTTTTGATCGTGGACTATTTCAAGGACAAGGATTATTCCGCCGTTCCCGCAGTGCTTTGCAAGAATCACGGTCCCTTCACCTGGGGTAAGGATGCCCACGAGGCGGTACACAATGCGGTAGTCCTTGAGGAAGTTGCCAAGATGGCCTTCAGGACCGAACTCATCAATCCCGAGGTAAAGCCTGCGCCTCAGGAGCTGCAGGACAAGCATTATCTGAGGAAGCACGGCAAGAACGCTTATTACGGACAAAATTAGCAATATTCGGCAAGTTTTTAACAAGAATGCACATAGTTTGCAGGTGTAAACTATGCTAATCTACAAGAAGAACAAGAGTATAGCCCCGTAGAGACTATACAGTAAATGAGGAGGACTTATGACTAACTTAGAGCTTCAAAAAATGGCCAACGAAGTTCGTAAGGGTATAGTTACCGCCACTCATGCCGCAAAGTGCGGACATCCCGGCGGATCGCTTTCGGCAGCAGACATCTATACCTATCTCTACTTCGAAGAAATGAACATAGACCCCAAGAACCCCAAGATGGAGAACAGAGACCGCTTTGTTCTTTCCAAGGGTCACACCGCTCCGGGTCTTTATGCCACACTTGCCAACAGAGGTTATTTCCCTGTTGAGGATCTTACCACTCTTCGTAAGCTTGGTTCCTATCTTCAGGGTCATCCCTGTCTCCAGCATGTTCCCGGCGTGGACATGTCCAGCGGATCCCTTGGTCAGGGTATTTCCGCAGCCGTAGGCATGGCTCTCGGTGCCCGCATGCAGGGTAAGGACTACAGAGTTTACACCCTTATCGGCGATGGTGAGAGTGAAGAAGGACAGGTTTGGGAAGCTTGCATGTTCGCAGGCCACAGGAAGCTTGACAATCTCTGCGTTATCCTTGACTACAACGGACTTCAGATAGACGGTAAGCTCGAGGATGTATGTTCCGCAGAGCCTTTCGAAGATAAATTCAAGGCTTTCCGCTTCCACGTTATCAACATCGACGCTCACGACTTCGACCAGATCCGTGCAGCATTTAAGGAAGCAAGAGAGACCAAGGGTCAGCCCACCGTTATCATTGCTCATTCCTTAAAAGGTAAGGGAGTTTCCTTCATGGAAGGAAGCATCGAATGGCACGGCAAGGCACCCAACGACGAGCAGTATGCCATCGCCATGGCAGACCTTGAGAAAGTAGGTGAAGCATTATGTCAGAAGTAATCAAGATCGCAACCAGAGAAAGTTACGGTAATGCTTTAAAGGAACTTGGAGCTGAGTATCCCAACCTTGTGGTACTTGACGCAGACCTTGCTGCAGCTACAAAGACCGGTGTATTCAAGAAGGCATTTCCCGAAAGACATATTGACTGCGGTATCGCAGAGTGCAACATGATGGGCATAGCTGCAGGTCTTTCTTTGACAGGCCTCATTCCCTTTGCATCTTCTTTTGCCATGTTTGCCGCAGGCCGTGCTTTCGAGCAGGTTCGTAACTCCATCGGTTATCCTCACTTGAATGTTAAGATCGGTGCGACTCACGCCGGAATCACCGTAGGTGAAGACGGTGCCAGCCACCAGTGTAACGAAGATATCGCTTTGATGCGCACCATCCCCGGAATGGTGGTTATGTGTCCTTCCGATGATGTTGAGGCCAAAGCAGCGGTTCGTGCCGCAGTTGAGTACGTAGGCCCCGTTTACATCCGTTTCGGACGTGCCGCAGTGCCCGTTATCAACGATCGTCCCGATTACAAGTTTGAGATCGGCAAGGGTGTTCTTTTAAGAGAAGGCAAGGATGTTACCATCGTAGCTACCGGTATCTGTGTTGATTCCGCACTTACCGCAGCAGAGATGCTGGCTGCAGACGGCATCAGCGCCGAGGTTATCAACATCCATACCATTAAGCCCCTTGACGAGGACATCATCGTCAACAGTGCAAAGAAGACCGGCAAGGTCGTAACCGTTGAGGAACATTCCGTTATCGGCGGTCTCGGCTCCGCAGTCTGCGACGCTCTTTGCGCAAAGCACCCCGTACCCGTTAAGAAACTTGGTATGCAGGATGTCTTCGGTGAGTCCGGTTCCGCAGCCGCTCTTGTTGAGAAGTACAAACTCGACGGAAAGGGCGTATACGGAGATGTAAAGGCATTCCTCGGGAAGTAATTTCTGCCGCACTTATCGCGCAGTTTTCTCAGACAAAAAGATAATAGATTCCATTCGCGGCCCCGGAGATATTCCGGGGTCGTTTTTTGTTTCTTTTTTCTAATATTTCTTTAATAGGTGTAAAATATACTTATAAAGTTAAGGCATCTGTGTGTATTGGCTGACAATGGCACCATATACCTTTAAAGGAGAAGACTTATGGAGAAAAAGCAAAAGAACAAAAAGATTAAGAACAAACTGCTGATTTTTCTGTTGCCTGCTGTAGTTGTGACCATTCTTTTACTGGTTGTTCTTTCGGCATTTCTGTCGGGAAAGAGCTTAAGGGAAATGGCAACTTCGGAGCTGGATTCCTCCATATCCAATCAGGCTGACAACATAGAGGCCTGGCTTACGGAGAATCTGCAGAATTTTAACACCGTCAAGCTGATGGTGGAAAGATCAAAGCCCGACGATGCCGCAATGCAGGACATGATGGATGCCTGCTACGGTTTTAACGGCTATTGCAAGAACGGTCCATACATCGCTCTTGGAAACGGCAAGGTATTTAAGGCTGCAGGATCCACCAAAGTTACGGACAATCCCACATCAAGAGAGTGGTTCAAACAGGGTCTTACCCGTGTGAACCTTGCTTACGGCAGCACCTATGTGGATGCCGACGGCACCCAGGTCATCAGTGCATCCGGACTGATCAATGACGGCTCCGGTGAAGTTAAAGTATTTGCGGCGGACCTTACTCTGGATCAGATAAGCGTCATAGTCAATTCCAGGGTCAAGATGGACAATGCCGCTTCCTTCCTTGTGGACGTGATGGACAAGACCATCCTGGCTCACAGAGATGTGGCAAGGGTTTCCACCAAGCTTACTTCAAGCGACAGCGACAAAATGATGGCTGAAGTGGCAAAGAGGATCACAGCAAGGAACTACGCCGGTATGGATGCGGACGGCTATGTGGTTGCTTTTAAGACCATATCCGGAACGGACTGGGTACTGGTTTCCTATGTATCACAGAAGACCATCATGCAGAATGTGACAAAGCTTATCTGGACACTTGCAGCGGTGGGAATCGCGGCCATAGTCCTTATCATATTGATAATACAGATCGTGGTAACAAGGGTCGTAGCACCCCTTGGTTCCATCACAAAGAACATTGCGGCCATGTCCGAAGGTGATTTCACCATCGAAGTAAAAGAAGAAAGTGACGACGAGATCGGAGTCATGGGCGGCAAAGTACGGGAATTTGTGGATTCCATGCGTCGTATGCTTGCTTCCATCAGTGATGAATCCGAGAAACTGAAAGATGAGTCCGACAGTTCCGCAGAGGTTTCAAAGGATATGTTCGAAGCCTCACAGGCACAGTCCGAAGCAATGCAGAATCTTAACAATACCGTGGATCAGCTGGCGGTTGCTGTCAACGAGATAGCGGAGAGCGCCACCACTCTTGCCATGGTTGTTTCCGATACTAGGGAAAATTCCAATCAGGCCAATGACAGCATGAAGGAAGCCGTTGAGATTAGCAAGAAGGGCCGCAAGGATATGGAACAGCTGGCCATCGCCATGGAAGACATCAAGAACAGCAACAATGAGCTGGTTGAATCCATTAACGAAGTCGGCAAGGCCTCCGAGGAGATCACCAAGATCGTGGGTCTTATCGCAGAGATCGCGGAAGAGACCAACCTTCTTTCTCTTAACGCAAGTATTGAGGCCGCTAGAGCAGGGGAAACCGGACGAGGATTTGCCGTGGTTGCTACCGAGATCGGTAAGCTTGCCCAGAATTCGGCTCAGAGCGCAGACAATATCTCAAAGCTCATCAATGATGTCCGGGATGCGATCGAAGCGGTTGTTTCCCAGGCAGAGACAAGCGCCCAGAACATTGAAAAGAACAGCGAACTTATCAATACAGCTGTTGATACCTTCGGAAAGATCTATGAGAACATCGAGAAATCCAATGAACTCCTTGACCTGATGATCCAGGATGTTCAGAAGGTTGACGATGTTGCCACCAATGTTGCCGCCATTTCCGAGGAACAGGCTGCCAGCACGGATGAGATCCTTGAGACCAGCCGCCAGATGGTGGAACAGGCCAACGGCATCACCAAGAGCAGCCAGGATGTTGCGGACAACTCCCACGAGCTGGCAAAGACGTCGGATACACTTACGTCTTACGTTCAGCAGTTTAAGATCTGATAAGGAGGATCTGATAATGAGAAAAATAAGTGCTTTTATCTTATGTATGGCTTTGGTCATCGGATGTCTTGCAGGCTGCGGACAGTCCTCCGGCGGTTCGGTAAGCGGCAGCGGCCTGAAGATCTTCATGACCATTCACGATGATACCGATACATTTCTTATGGCATTGACAGAGGCCATGAACAATAAGGCGGCTTCCGCAGGGGCTGTGCTTGAAGCCGCTTCCTGTAACGGCGATGCAACCGTGCAAAGACAGCAGATCGAGAAGGCTGTCAAAGACGGATACGATGCGATCATCTGCCGCCTTGCGGATGCTTCCACCATACTGCAGATGGAGATCGCGGCAGGGGATGTACCCATTGTCTTTATAAACAATGAGCCCAGTGCCGACTACCTTAAAGCCGACAAATATATTTATGTAGGTTCCTATGAGCAGGATGCGGGCCGGTTCCAGGCTGAATATGTCTGGAACGGACTGGGAAAACCCTCTTCTTTGAACGTAGTCATCATGGAGGGTCAGAAAGGTCATGCGGCAGTTCCCCAGCGAACCAATGCGGTTAAATACTTCTTCCTTGATAACAATGTAAAAGCAAACATGGTGTTTGTGGATTACGGTGACTGGTCCGACAGCGTGGCCTATGAAAAACTTGAGATGTTTAAGATAACCGGCCAGCCCTTCGACTGCATCATCTGTAACAACGACCCTATGGCCATCGGCGCCATCAAGTGGCTCAAGGACAACGGATATGATACTCACAAGGTTTTGGTTGCGGGTATCGATGCAACCAGCGGCGGATGCGACGCCATCAGGGACGGAGATCTCTTCATGACGGTATTACAGGATACCGTAGGTCAGGGCGAAGCGGCTATAGAGAGTGCCATCACTCTTGCAAAAGGAAAATCGGTTTCTACCCTGGCAGGTGCCACCGAAGATCTTAAATATGTGTGGGTACCCTTCGTACCTATAAATTCAGCCAATATCGATCAGTACATTCATTAAAGAAATCGTTACAGCACCCGGAGGAAGCGACATTTCCTCCGGGTGTTATATTTCAAAAAAAGAAATTTACTCTTTTTTTATAATTACTATCTTGCATTACAATATAGCATGTGATACAATCCATCATGTAAACAGGAAACCACAGATGTCCGAAACCGTTCTTTTTCGGTAAGAAGGGACATCCTCTATAAAGAAAGGAGTAGGGTATTGAACGCACAATTTAAAAAGGGAGCCCTTGAGCTTTGCGTACTGTCAATGCTCACCGACGGCGACCGCTACGGGTATGAACTGACCGATGCCATATCGGAAAAAATGGAGATCGCATCCGGAACTTTGTATCTGGTACTCAGGAGACTTAAGGAAGAAAATCTTGTGACCACCTATTTGAGAGAATCCGAGAACGGTCCCGCAAGAAAGTACTATCATCTTACGGATGAGGGTAGAAACTATCAGGGACAGCTTAAGAGCGACTGGCTTGGATTTGTAAGAGCCGTTGCAGGTATCGTGGGTGAATAAGGAGGACAGCATGAACAGACAGGAATACATGGACGCACTTTCCAAAGCGCTTGAGAGCTTTGGCAGTGACATTAAGGATGAGATAATCAGCGATTACGAGGAACACTTCAATGACGGCCTTGCAAACGGCAAGACCGAGGAGCAGATCATCGCAGAGCTGGGAAGCATTGAGGATCTCGTACGCGAACTTAAGGATCTTAAGGACGACAACACTTCCGACAACGGAAGATCCTTTGAGAATTTTGAAAAAGAAGCAAAGAAGACCTTCGACGATTTCTCCAAGGCCTTCGCAAGCTTTATCGGTTCCATGGCAGCAGGCGTTACCAACGGAGCACAGAAGTTTACCGACAGCGCTTCCGGTTACGCAAGCAATATGGCAGACAGCCTTTCGGGAAGTTTTGGTAAGGCAGCTGAGAGCTTCGGCAAGGCAGCGGATGCTTTTGCGGACAAGTCCGTACAGTTTGCAAAGGATGTGGCTGAGAGCTACAAAAATAACAGAAACGAAAGCACCTGTGAAAGGAAGTGCGATGCCGAAAAAGGCGAAGATAATTCTGCTGATGCGGAAGACATCGTAATGAGTGTTTCTTATTCCGATGTCAACGAGATCTCCGTTGAGACCGACTGCGCAGATATCATTGTTGAGCCCTCCGAGGACGGCTGCGTGCACTTTGACTGCGACTACGATGCTACTCCCAGTCAGAAGCTTGCTTACAGGATCGAATACGGCTGTGAAGACGGCAAGGCTTATGCATATATCAAAAAGAAAAGCAGCGTATCAAGCTTCTTTAAGAAGATCACCGGCCCCGAAGCAATTTACGTTAAGCTTCCCGGCAGTGTGGACAAGGTTAAGCTTGCTTCCCTTTCCGGCGATGTGGAACTTTCCGATGTGACTCTCGATAAGAGGGCCGATATCAGCACCATGAGCGGCGATGTTATCCTTAACAACTTAAGTGTTCGGGATATCTACGCTTCCACCATGAGCGGTGATGTAGATGCTGTCAACCTTACCTCCGGCATTGCCGAACTTAAGACCATGAGCGGTGATGTGGAGATCGACGGCAACGTGATCAATGTGAACACCCAGTCCACCAGCGGCGATGTTAAGGCCAAGATCGCAGGTGCAAGAAAGGTTAAGACTGTAAGCGTATCCGGTGACGTCAATGCGGTACTTGAAGGGATTGACGGATACAGTGCAACCGTAGACACCAAGAGCGGCGACATCAATCTGTACTTTGGCGCAGAATCCCATGAGGATGTTAAGCGCGGAAGCTACACCTTCGGAACAGGTGCCTGCGAAGTGACCGCCACCAGCGTATCCGGTGATGTGGTTGTGGAAGCTTAAGACAGCTTAGATATATAGTTAGAATAGACCCCGTGCATGCAGGATCCTGCAAGGCATGGGGTCTTTTTTATGGAGAAAAATGTTTTTCTTTCTAGTTTGAAGAAAAAATGGGAGCAATTAACAATAAATTATCAATCAATTCACTGCATTTTTTGAATTGTTGTGGCAATTCCCGAGCATTTGTGATAATATTTATATGTTATTCAATAACTTATCCTTTGGGAGGGAAACACCATGTCAGACATCAAGACCAAGACAAAGAAAAAAGGCGTGGTCAACATGCGATTCACCCTGATCATGTTCGCATTGTTGCCTATGCTGCTTGCCACCGTTATCGTAGCGGTAATGATCATCAGAAAATCATCAAGCGAAATGAACAATCAGACCGGTAATTCGCTGGTTACCATCATTGAAGGAACAGGTACTTCCTTCGATTTTGCAACGGCAAGAGCGAAGGAGACACTTAAGGCCTTCTCCACCGCACCCATTGTTACGGAAGCACTCCTGCATCCCGACGATCCCGAAGTAATTGCAGCTGCCAACAAATATACCAACGACTTCTTTGCAGGCCTGTCCGGATGGGAAGGACTGTATTTGGCCGACTGGAACACCAAGGTTCTTACCCACCAGGTTCCGGCGGTTATCGGCAGAGTTCTGAGAGAGGGAGATTCCCTTGCAAGTCTTCGTAATTCCATGCTGACCGCAGATGGAGTATTTAACACAGGTATCATCACATCTCCCGCATCCGGAATGCTTACCCAGTCGTTCTACTGCCCCGTAATGTATAACGGACAACCCATCGGCTTTGTGGGCGGCGGTACCTTCGTCAACGATATCGCAGCACAGATTTCTGATGTATCCGGTCTTGGATTAAAGACAGCATATATTTATTTCGTAGACAAAGTGGGCACCATGCTTTATCACCCCGATGAGAGCAAGATCGGAAACCCCGTTGAAAACGCAGCCGTTAAGGGACTTGTTGCAAGACTCGCAGCCGGTGAACATCCCGCTCCCGCCTGCATCAGTTACGTATTCAAGGGTGCCAACAAGTATGCGGCATACTATGTAGGTGAGAATGAAAATTACATCGCAGTTCTTACCGCGGATGAAAAAGAAATAATGGACGGCATCAATGCTACCAAGCAGACCACCTTTATCATCGCCATTGTCTGCATAATCGTATTCATGGCCATTTCCCTTTTCGTAGAAAGAAAAGTTTCGGTACCTCTTAACCGTGTATCCGCTGCCATCGAAGTACTCAGTACCGGCGATCTTACCGTTGATTGCGATGCTACGTCTCATATCAACGAAACCGCAAGTATCATAGCTGCCTTTAAGGATTTAAAGGACGGCCTGAGAAAGTCCATGGGTGCCGTAAAGAGTTCCGCTGAGATGCTCAACGAATCCATTGTCAGCGTTGATGAAAAGACCAATCACAACGTTGAGTCCGTATCACAGATCAATACCGCCATCAACGAGGTTGCTTCCACCTCACAGAGCGTTGCGGAAAATGCACAGAAGATGGCTGAAGAAGCCGTTGAACTCGGTAACGATATCGAAACCCTTAACAGCAACGTTCAGAACCTGTTCGAAGCATCCGAAAACATCAAGAATGCCAACAACGAAGCAACAGGCTGCATGAAGTCCGTATATGAAGGCGCCAACGAGTCCGTTGAGGCAATGCGCAACATCAACGACAAAATCGGTGAGACCAATGAAGCCATCGGCAAGATCGGTTCCGCTGTTCAGGCCATTGAATCCATCGCGGCTCAGACAAACCTTCTTTCCCTTAACGCTTCCATCGAGGCAGCCCGTGCGGGTGAAGCAGGTCGCGGATTTGCCGTAGTTGCCGAAGAGATCAGAACCCTTGCAGATTCCTCCGCTGATTCCGCAAGAGAGATCAAGGAGATCATCGACAATGTCATCTCCCTTTCCAACGGCACTGTGGATATTTCCAACAGAGTATATGAAGTTGTAAGTAAGGAACAGTCCGACATTGAGACCGCAAGAGACAAGTTCTCCGTACTGTCCGAATCCGTTGAGGCTTCCATCGCAGAGATCGAGACCATCAAGGTCATGACCGGCAAGCTTGACGAGATCAAGAACGAGCTTACCAACTCCACCAGCGAACTTGGAGCGATCTCCGAAGAGCTTGGTGCTTCCGCCGAGGAAGTTGCCGCATCCTGTCAGACCGTTACCGATGCCTGCATGGATACCCAGAACTCCACTACAGAGATGAGCGAAGTAAACAAAGAAATGAGCGAGGCCATTGCGGTATTTAAGCTGTAAAGTGCGGAGCAGGACAGCAAGTTAATGTTTTAAAGCATTAAAGATTTCAGATTGACAGCCGTATTTTTGAGGGTTTATCATTAGCGTTGATGATAAACCCTCTTCTTTTTGCAGCGAAGCAGGGTATTTAGGCGTAAAACAGGAGGAATATTTTATGAAGATAGGTATTTTAGGTTACGGCAACCTGGGACGCGGCGTTGAATGTGCAGTTAAGCAGAACCCTGATACGGAGCTTGCCTGTGTGTTTACAAGGAGAGATCCTTCAACGGTGAAGATCCTTACCCCCGGCGTTCCCGTATACAGTGTCAATGAAGTTGAAGCACACAAGGACGAAGTCGATGTGCTTGTTATCTGCGGAGGTTCTGCAACGGACCTTCCCAAGCAGACCCCCGAGTACGTTAAGTATTTCAATGTAATAGACAGTTTCGATACCCACGCAAAGATCCCGGAGCACTTTGCCAATGTTGACAAGACAGCCAAAGAAAACGGACACATCGCTCTTATTTCCGCAGGCTGGGATCCCGGAATGTTTTCGTTGAACAGACTTTACGCTAACTGCATCCTTCCCGAAGGTAACGACTACACATTCTGGGGCAAGGGCGTAAGCCAGGGTCATTCCGATGCCATCAGAAGAGTTGAGGGTGTTAAGAACGGCAAGCAGTACACAATCCCCGTTCCCGAAGCCATCGCAGCGGTAAGAAACGGAGAGAACCCCACACTTACCACCAGACAGAAGCATACAAGAGAGTGCTTTGTTGTGGCCAAAGAAGGTGCGGATCTTGCAAAGATCGAGCATGATATCAAGACCATGCCCAACTACTTTGACGAGTACGACACCACCGTACATTTCATTACCGAGGAGGAATTTAACCGCGACCATGCAGGCATTCCTCACGGCGGTTTTGTATTCAGGACCGGTGTCACCGGCTGGGAAAAAGAACACAAGCATGTCATCGAATACAGTCTTAAACTGGATTCAAATCCTGAGTTTACTTCTTCCGTTATTGTTGCTTTTGCCAGAGCCATCAACAGGCTTCACAAGGAAGGCGTTAACGGCTGCAAGACCGTGTTTGACATCGCACCCGCTTATTTAAGTCCTTTAAGCGGCGATGAACTGAGAGCGCATTTGTTATAGGTTAGAGCCCTTTGACCGTTTTGTGGAGCCTGAGAACGGTCAGCGGACAAATATGAGAATGATAGCTGTATCTATAGGGGGAATTGATATGGGTCACGGGTATTACAGATTTAAAAGGACGATTGCAACCATAATCGCAACGGCTTTGGTGCTTGAAACAGTTGCCTGCGGTGGAAAAACAACCGCATCGGACTCTGTTTCATCCGTTTCGGGCAGTACGTCTTCCGTCAGTGTGGAAAAGCTTGTTGCCAAAAGAACCATCGAGGCTGAAGAACTTGAAGGTTCCGTTACGGCAACTTCCGAAGGCAATACGATCAAAGTGGTCGTTGGAGAGCATCTTGAATCCGGCCAGACTGTTGAGACCGGAGAAGAGTCATACGTGACGCTTCTTTTGGACAGCGATATGCACGTCATCGCCTTTGCGAATACACGGTTTAATCTTGTGGCGGAAGGATCGGGGAAAGCCACAAAGACACATTTTGAACTTGAAACAGGTGATCTTCAATCCACTATAGATCGCAAGCTTGAAGACGGTGAATCCTAC
>JAEEGT010000006.1 GCA_016280465.1 Lachnospiraceae bacterium
AAAGAGGGCAATCACATGAACAAAATATGTATCGTCGAAGACGATCCGGCCTTAAGGGCCAATCTTTCAGAGCTTTTGACCAATGCCGGTTACGGTGTCGTTGCCGTGACCGACTTTGGAAACACTCTCAATGAGATCCTGTCAGCCGATGCGGATCTTGTTCTTCTTGATATCACACTTCCCGGTGAGAACGGGGAGTTACTCTTACATAAATTCAGGGCAAAGAAAAGTACACCTGTCATCATGGTCACCAGCCGCACAATGGAAACCGATGAGGTCATCTCCATGAGCTACGGTGCCGACGACTATATCACCAAGCCCTACAATCCCACCATTCTCCTTTTACGTATATCCGCAGTACTGAAGCGCTCCCAGGGAGATTCCGGCGCTGCTTCTTCGTATCTTAATCTTTCTTTGAATTACAGCCGCGGATCCTTTGTCTGTGACGGCAATGAGGTTTCTCTTACCAAAAATGAAATGCTCATCATGCGCCTCTTAATGGAAAAGCAGGGGCAGATCGTGACCCGTGACGAACTCATGACCCTTCTTTGGGACAATGCCGAATACCTTAACGACAACGCTCTTACCGTAAATATCAGCAGACTCCGCACCAAGCTTGCGGACTCAGGCTGTGAGGCCACCATCGAGACCAGAAAGAAACAGGGGTATATGCTCATATGAAATTCACGACTTTCCTTAAAGACCGCATACCGCACATCGTTACGGGGGCGGTTTCTTTTATTGTGATCCTAATCTTCCTCATTGCTTTTTCAAATTCCGCATTTGAGATCATACTTATCTCCACGGTATTTTTACTGATGGGGATCGTTATGCTTTTATCGGATTTTTGCAAAAAAAAGAAATTCTACGATACCCTTCTGCAGAACACCTCGGGGCTTGACAAGAAATATCTGGTGGCCGAAACCCTTCCGGAGCCGGATTTCTACGAGGGAAAGATGACCTTAAACGCCCTGTACGATGCGGGCAAAGCCATGCGTGAGGAAGTTGTCTTCCACAAAAAGAGTTTCGAAGACTTTAAGGAATATATAGAGCTCTGGGTTCACGAGATAAAGCTTCCCGTGGCCAGTCTCATACTCTTAAGCCATAATGACGGCGAAGCCGGGGACAAATATCAGCCGGACCTTAAGCGTATCGACGATTATATAGAGAACGTACTGTATTATGCCAGGAGTGAAAACTCCGAGAAGGATTACCTCATCAAAAGGGCTTCTTTAAAGCGCATATTTAACGAGACCGCCCAAAAGAACATGGACGTTCTTTTAAACCGCGGAGTTTCCATAAGCGCCGATATATCCGATATCCCCGTCTACACGGACAGCAAGTGGGTCGAGTATATTCTGGGACAGCTGATCGGCAACAGCATAAAATACTTTGCTGCGGACAGGGAGCCTGAGATCGGTCTTTGGACCGAAGACACCGAAGACAGCGTGATCCTTCACTACCGGGACAACGGTATCGGCATCCCCGCTTCGGACCTTCCCTATATCTTTGAAAAATCCTTTACGGGGGAGAACGGACGCCTTGGCGCCAAATCCACCGGCATGGGACTTTATATCGTAAAGACTCTTATGGACAGACTGGGACACCGGATCAAAGCCGAATCCAAGCAGGGTGAATATACGGAGTTTATTCTGGAGTTTGGCAAGAACGACTATTACGAAAGCGTAACGGATTGATCTTTCCAATGTTACAAAAATGTAATATTGCGTAAGATTGAAAAAAGGACAGCCCTTTCTTTTTGCTGTTTAATGGTCTCAAGAACAAAGCAGTGACACCGCTACGCGGCGCTTCACAAAAAGCATGGAAAGAAAGGAACGTGACATGGAATTATTACGAATCGAAAACATTGAAAAATACTACGGCAGCAAGTCAAGCCTTACCAAGGCTATAGACGGTATCTCCCTTACGGTGCAGGAAGGTGAGTTTGTTGCCATCATGGGTGCATCCGGAAGCGGTAAGACCACCCTCCTTAACTGCATCTCCACCATCGACCGGGTCACCTCCGGTCACATCTATCTCGAAGGCTCCGACATCACGGAATTAAAGGGCAAGGCTCTTAACAGGTTCCGTCGTGAAAAGCTGGGGTTCATCTTCCAGGATTTCAATCTTCTGGATACCATGACAGCCTATGAAAACATCGCTCTTGCCCTCTCCATCCAGAAGGCTCCCGCAAGTTCCATCGACTCTGCGGTAAAGACCGTGGCAAGACAGCTTGATATCGAAGACATCCTGAAAAAGTACCCTTACCAGATGTCCGGCGGTCAGAAGCAAAGAGTTGCTTCCGCAAGAGCCATCATCACAAATCCCAGACTGGTGCTGGCAGATGAGCCCACCGGTGCTCTTGATTCAAAATCCTCCAAAATGCTCTTAGAGCGTTTCAACTATTTAAACAAGGATCTTAAGGCCACCATCATGATGGTTACCCACGACTCCTTCACCGCCAGCTATGCCTCCAGGATCCTCTTTATCAAGGACGGCAAGCTCTTCCACGAGATAAGCCGTGGCGAAGCTACCCGGAAACAGTTCTTTGACAAGATCATAGATGTGGTTACCATGTTGGGAGGTGACGTAAGCGATGCTCTTTAAACTCTCCTTAAGTAACCTTCGAAAAAGCCTCAAGGATTACGCCATTTATTTCTTTACCCTTATAATCGGCGTGTCCGTATTCTATGTATTTAACTCCGTAGGTGCCCAGGCCACCTTTATGGCGGTCCTGTCCTCTCAGGCCGACATAATCGTGTTACTGGACGAGCTGATCGCTGGACTCAGCATATTTGTGGCAGGTGTCCTGGGTCTGCTCATCGCCTACGCCAGCCGTTTCCTCATGAAAAGAAGGAACAAGGAATTCGCCCTGTACATGCTCCTTGGCATGAGCAAGGGAAAGATATCCTTTATCCTCCTGATGGAAACCCTGATGATCGGTGCCGGCTCCCTTGTATGCGGACTGCTCATCGGTATCGGGCTCTCCCAGTTCATGAGTGCCCTGGTGGCAAGCCTCTTTGAAGCCGACATGAGCGCCCTGCACTTTATGGTATCCGGCAAATCAATTGCAAAGACCATCCTTTACTTCAGTGTCATGTATCTGGTGGTTATGGCATTCAACACCCTTAACATCAACAAGCTTAAGCTTATCGACCTTATCCAGTCAGGACACCGCTCCGAAAAACTCAGGATGAAAAATCCCTGGGTATGCAGCATCATTTTCATAGTATCCGCAGCTGCTCTGGCGGTATGCTATCACAAGGTTGCTTTTGACAGCACCTTCTTTACCGGAGGAGCCGGAGTGATCGAAAGCAGGTTCTTACTGGTAGTGGCCACAGGCTGCGTAGCGACCTTCCTTATCTTCCTGTCTGTTTCGGGACTTCTCTTAAGGGTAGCCATGTCAATAAAAAGCAGGTACTTTAGAAGCCTTAACAGTTTTACCTTCAGGCAGCTTAGCAGCAAGGTGACCACCATGGTATTCTCCATGACCGTGATCTGCCTCATGCTTTTTGTGACCATCAGCGCCCTGGCAGCTTCTTTTTCCCTGAGAAGCTCCATGAACGCCAATATCGTGGAACTTTGCCCCGCGGATGTCGAGATCTGTTACAATCTTCGCAAGGGCGATGAGCCCATGAAATCAGACCTCATCGAAGACATGAAAAAGTATGGGCTTAACATTACCGAAAACTTCAGCGACTATGCATCCCTGCACTATTATATTGATGATGCTCTCACCATGAGATCCACCATGGGAGAATTCGAGGAAGAACTGTCACAGCAGTTCAGATTCCTGATGTGGGATTCCCGTGAGCCCATAGTTACCTTAAGCGACTATAACCGCCTCATGGACCTTTACGGAAGAAAGCACCTTGAAATGAATGATGACGAATACATCATGCTCTGCAATTTCTCCAACATGAAGGGTGTCAGGGACTTTGCCTTAAAACAGGGTGTGAACATAACCGTATTCGGAAAGACCACATTGAAGCCCAAATACGATGAATGTCAGGACGGTTTTATAGAGCTTTCCTCCCAGCCCCTTAATTCAGGCATAATCGTGATCCCCGACAATGCTGCGGATCCCGACAGGATGGAGAGAAACTTTGTCATCGGTAAATACAAGGCCGTGACCAGAGACGGAAAGCACGAGACAGATGCCAAAGTAAAGGAACAGTTTGACCTCTTTACAAAGTTCCAGAACGAGTCCATGAATCCCGCCATCGAAAGGCTTTACAGTTATAACACCAAAACAGACATAGCCGACTCCACGGTAGGGCTCACTGCCATAATAACCTTCCTGGGACTGTATATCGGAATGGTATTCCTGATCTCCTGCGGCGCGATCCTGGCACTTAAGGAGCTTTCCGACAGTACCGACAGTATTCCCAGATACGAGATACTTCGAAAGATCGGCGCGGAAGAAAAAGACATATCAAGATCACTTTTTGCGCAGACAGGTATCTTCTTCCTGCTGCCCCTGATCCTGGGCGCCATCCACTCCGTATTCGGACTGAAGTTTGCCATGAACGTATTTGAAGTACTGGGCATGGACAAGCTTGCAGGACCCATTACCGCCACAGCGATCATAATAGTCCTTGTTTACGGCGGATATTTCCTTATCACCTATTTCTCCGACAGAGCCATCATCCGCGGCCAAAGGTAGGCGACAATATTTAGAACCACACGGCGTCCCCCGGGACGCCGTTTTGCTTTTACTTCGGATTTTCTCACAATACAAGTCATGATATAATAAGCCCATGTACACCATCACCATCTCCGTCAGAAACTTAATAGAGTTTATCCTTCGAAGCGGCGATATCGACAACCGTATCGGCTCGGGGTTAGCTGATGCCGACACCATGCAGGAAGGAGCCAGGATCCACCGTATCATCCAGAAAAGGGCCGGCTCCGACTACAATGCCGAGATTCCCCTCTCCTATGTCTACACGGAGGGTGAATGTGAGATAACCGTTGAGGGCCGCGCCGACGGCATCATCAGAAATTCCAAGGGTGTCACCGTGGATGAGATCAAGAGTACCTACGCAGACGTTATGTCCTACGAGGAAGCTAAGCCCATCCATATGGCCCAGGCCATGTTCTACGCCCACATGCTGGCTTTGAACGAGGATCTCCCCTGCGTTAATGTGCGCATAACCTACGTAAACATCGCCACCGAGGAGATCAAGTACTTCCACCAAACCTTCATGGCAGAAGAACTTAAAAAGTTCACCGACGAAGTGGCAAGCGGCTATGTCAAATGGGCCATGTTTGATGCCAAGCGCCGGGAAGAAAGAGATGCAAGCATCAAGGGTCTTCCTTTTCCCTTTGAATATCGCGACGGTCAGGACGAGCTTGTCCGTCAGGTCTATTACACCATATATCATAAAAAGAAACTGTTTTTGGAAGCCCCCACGGGAGTGGGCAAGACCGTGGCAACTGTCTACCCTTCCCTTCAGGCCATGGGGCAGGGATTTGGTTCCAAGATCTTCTATCTTACCGCCAAGACCATCACCCGCACCGTGGCCGACGAATGCATGGAACTGTTGCGTAGCGTAGGACTTCGTTCCAAGAGCATAATACTCACAGCAAAAGAAAAGATCTGTCTTTCCGAAGGAGAATGCAATCCCGATGCCTGCCCCTATGCCAAGGGCCATTTTGACCGTGTCAACGATGCGGTGTTTACAATGCTCACGGAATGCGACAGATACACAAGAGAGACCATCATCGAGTATGCAAACCGTTTTAATGTATGCCCCTTTGAGATGTCACTGGACCTGAGTATGTTCACGGATGTCATCATCTGCGATTATAACTATGCCTTCGATCCCAGAGCACGTCTCAAGCGCTACTTTGCGGAAGACACGGTGGAAGAATATCTTTTCCTCATCGACGAGGCCCACAACCTGGTGGACCGGGCCCGGGAAATGTACTCAGCCACCCTGGTAAGAGAGGATTTCTCGGCCCTTAAAGCCATAACCGCCGAGGAACTTCCCGGTATATCAAAGAAGTTCGGCCGCTGCCACAAAGCCTTCACGGCCCTTAAGGCTCAGTGCGATTCCGAGGGGATGCACACTTTTCTTTTGCACCTAAAGAACCCGCCAACAGATACTCTGGTGGCAGGTCTTCTTGCTTTGTACGCGGATATTGAAACCTTCTTCCGAAAAGAGCGCAAATCCAACAAGGAAAAAGAATATTCCAAGGAAGTCACCGAACCGCTTCTTGAGTTTTACTTTGAAATATCCCATTTTCTCAACATGTATGAGCTGGTGGACGAAAACTACAGCGTGTACTGTGCCTACGATGAGTACGGAGATTTCTTTTTAAAGCTTATGTGCGTAAATCCCGGTGAGATCCTTGCAGACTGCATGAAAAAGGCCCGCTCTTCCGTGCTTTTTTCAGCTACTCTCTTACCGATTCAATACCATAAAAGACTTCTTGGCGGCGACAAAGAGGATTACGAAGTCTACGCAAAAAGCATCTTCGATCCCGAAAAACGGGGGCTCTTCATAGCAAAGGACGTTACCAGCAAGTACACCCGCCGCAGTGAGGACGAATACCGGAAGATTGCCGAATACATCCATCTGGTCACGAGCGCAAAGCCCGGAAATTACATGGTCTTTGCACCCTCCTACAAGTTCATCGAGAATGTTTACAAGATATATGAGGAGGAGTACCTGCCCCTTTCTTCCGCGGAATGCCTGCTGCAGGATCCTTCCATGGACGAAGCGGGGCGTGAAGCGTTCCTAAACAGATTTACGGGAAACACCGGGAGCGAAAGCACCGGGGATCTGTTTGCAGGGATCGATATGGAAGTGGAGATCGAAGAAAGTTCCACCCTTATAGGATTCTGTGTTCTGGGGGGGATCTTTTCAGAAGGGATAGATCTAAAGAAAGACAGCCTTATTGGCGTGATCGTGGTAGGAACCGGAATACCTCAGGTATGCCTTGAGCGGGAACTTATGAAGGAGATCTTCGATAAGACCGATGACCGGGGGTATGATTTCTCCTACAAATATCCCGGCATGAACAAAGTACTCCAGGCCGCAGGGAGAGTCATTCGTACCGAGGAAGATACAGGAGTTGTGGTGCTACTTGACGAGCGTTTCCTGCAGCGTGGATACCTTGAGATGTTCCCAAGGGAGTGGGGAAACTACAAAACCGTGAACCTTGGAAACGTGGCGGAGGCCGTAGAAGAATTCTGGGGAAGTACAGAATAATGATGTGACAAACGTGCGGCCCGGAGCCTTTTTCTTATGCTGGAAGCCACGGGGCGTATGTGCTATTATGGTAAAGAAAGATAACGATTTCGTATCGGAGAGTTTTCTATGAAAGATACCGCTTCCATCGTCTTTACGGGAGACATCGGATTTGACAGATTCATGGACAGAAAATGGGAGGATGAGGACCTGATCGCAGGTGAGGTCCTTGACTTTCTTCATAGCGGCGATCATGTGGTGGCCAATGTGGAGGGCCCCATTCTTGATGTGCCCGCAAATACAACTTCGGAAGGTGCCAAGCAGCTCCTGCACACCATCAATCCCGGTGCGGTCAAAGTCCTTAAAAACATGCAGGCGGACATCTGGAATATCTGCAACAACCATATTATGGATGCGGGTGAAGAAGGGATCCGTGCAACCTTAAGCGAAGCAGACAAAGCCGGGGCCCTGACTCTCGGCGCAGGCATGGATCTGAGGGAAGCAAGCAGACCTTTGTTCATAAACGAAGCAGGCGGCATCGGTTTTATCGGTGTAGGTTATCAGCGTGGCTGCAAGCCTGCGGGGCCTGATAAGGCCGGTTGCTTTAACTGGAGCGATTATGAACTCATAGAGGAGCGCATCAAAGAGATAAAGAAGCAGGCACGCTGGTGCGTGATAGTATCCCACGGGGGCGAGGAATTCACATCTCTTCCCACGCCTTACACCAGAGACAGATATCTTAGATACCTTGAGATGGGCGCCGATGTGATAATCGGACATCACCCCCACGTGCCCATGAACTATGAGACCGTGGGCGGCAAGATGATCTTCTA
>JAEEGT010000044.1 GCA_016280465.1 Lachnospiraceae bacterium
GTTGCAAGCAAAATCAAGCATTTAAAAAAGCAATCAAAGTTCTGTCCTCGCGTGAAACTGTACGTTTTATTGGACACTTGCCGTGAGATAATCCGAATGTAGGATGGAACAAAATATAGAAATTCAACTATCCTTTTTCAACGATCCGGGATTTACACTATACTCAGGGGCCGGCCCGGATGAGTAAAGGAGGAAGATATGATGAATCAATCAGTTGTAAATATGGATACACAGAGGGAGCGGATCGAGTTACATTGCCACAGTAAATTCAGCGGTAATGCCACCATGTATTCAGGGGAAATAATACAGTTTGCAAGTAACAGGAATATGCCTGCCATAGCTATAACAGACAGGGACAATATACTTGGATTCCCTGAAATTCAGGCAGTGACCAAGAAAGGTAAGTATTTTGCCAGACCGATCTATGGAATGGAGATCCTAGTCAATGATAATGGCGTGGTTTACGCATATACGGTTCTGGTAAGAAATGATACCGGTAAGGAGGAATTGTACAGGATCGTCTCAGAGAACATGGGAGGAGTGCCGTACCCTGTTTTTGAAAAAGAACTGCTTTTTAAAAACAGAGAGGGATTGCTGATCGGATCTGGAGCAGAGCATGGGAAACTGCGACGGTTGGCCCACGGGGGTGTGCCGGACGAAGAACTGACAGACTGCATCCGTGAACTGGATTATGTCGAATTGCTTCCCTTCGAGTGTGATAAACAGATCAACACAAGAATCTTTGCACTTGCGGAGCGTGAGGGAAAAACTGTTGTTGCGGTAAGTGATGCGCATTTTCTGGAAAAGCAGGACAGAGCGGCATGGAATGCTGTAAACAGGAGAATGCCGGAACCAATGGCTCACCATGGGGTTCACCTTCTTTCTACTGAGGAAATGCTGGAGGCATTCTCATATTTGCCGAAAGCGACTGCTCGAAAGATTGTGGTAGACAACACGTATTTGATAGCGGATTTGTGCGGAGATATAAAGGTGTTGGCTGACGAGAAATCGTATCCTGTGATTGCCGGTGTGGGGGAGAAACTGCGGGATCTTTGCTTTGAGGCTCTGAAAACAAAATATCCTGCAAATAAGCAAAAAGAAGCTGAAGCGGCTTTGAGGGCGGAACTTGTGGCTCTGCGTGAGCAAAATATGGCCTTTTATCCGTTGCTCATAAAAGATCTTCTGAACAAAGCGGGACTTCGGGATTGTGACATTTCCATGCGCGGAGTGGGGGCCGGGTCGATAGTAGTATATCTTCTCGGAATCAGCGATGTCGATCCCATAAAGCATCATTTGATCCCTGAAATGATATACGGTAAAGATGGCAGGCGCGAAATAGACATAGATATCAATGTCCCCGAAGAAATGAAGGCCGGAGTGTGTGAACTCTTGGGTACTCTTCCGGGCATCGGTAAGGTTTTGCCAGTCGGAACACAATCAGAACTCTCCGGGTACATCGCGGAGGAAATGGCGGATATAAAAAGTTATGTTGAAACTTGTGAGATAAGTGAAGAAGAAAAGGAGAGGATCATAGGAAAAATAGCAGGAAACTTCATGGGTTGGCGTATGCATCCGTGTTCTGTTTTTCTTTTCCCTTCAGATTATGATCATTCTGCAGTCATGCCCGTTCAGAAATTGCAGAGCGGAGCGGAAATGTCATATTTTGCGGGGTACTGCTTCTATGGCAGTTTCTTAAAGATTGACATTATTGGGTTGAATTTTCTGGATGCCCTTAGGAGCCTATCCATTACGACCGGAGTTGATCTTGCCGATGTTCCGACATGCTGTCCCGAAGTACTGGAACTTTTTAAAGCAGGTGCTGATGGCCGTGTGAGAGGCTGTTTGGATCTTCCTATGGTCAAATCTGATTATGTTGTCGGTATTATCGAAAAACTTCGCCCCGAATCCTTTGATGACATTGTTGATATACTTGGGATTGCAAAAGGTTCAGATACATGGATAGTTAATAGTGCTGTTTTACAAGAAAACAGGAGCCTTAAGATAAAGGACTTAATAAGCCACAGAGAAGATGTGTATGAGTATCTTCTTTTGCATGGCGTTGACAAGGGGTCTGCCTTCGATATAAGCGAAGGAGTTCGCAAAGGCTATGGTTACGGAAGGATTGTAAAGTGGCTGCCGCTAAAGAAAAAGATGGTGGAAGCAGGTATTCCGGAATGGTATATTACCGCCTGCGAAGGTATAAAGTATTTGTATCCCCGGGCGCATTCTATATCTTATGCGAACACCCTTATGAGACTTGGGTGGTTTAAGGTTCATTACCCCAAAGAGTATTCGGCTGTTGTTACCGAATATGGCTTGTGATCCCGCGGAGGTGAGTCGTGTTAGATTATGACAGGATAGCATTCCGAATATGGGATTTGAGAAAGAACCGTAAAAAAGTTTCTCAGAAGAAGATGGCCGAAGACCTGGGAATGTACCAGCCGGATATCAGTGCTCTTGAAAACAACCGGCCGGGAAGCGGGATCGAAAGTTTGCCAAAACTTGAGCTTATAGCAGCGTACATGGGAGTATCGATAAAGTATCTGTTGTTTGGTAACGAGGACGAGACAGAATTTCCGGACTAGTCGAACCGGGGTATTGGGAAGATATTGGAGAAAAGTGATCGTTCATGGCAAAGATTTATTGTTTAAAAATCGATAATACTGGAATAGCCTGTTGGGCGTTGTGCTATGATAATCCCAAGGGCGTTCGCGAGGTGCTGACCGAGGATTTTAAGCCCCTTGTGTTTGAAAAAGAAAGCGAGGCTCGGGCGAAGCTTGAGTCCATTGAGGCAGAGCGCCGGCGGGAGGATTCTGCGGTTGCTTTTTCCAAGGCGGAGGCTGCGGAGTTTGCGGAGTCTCAGACTTGGAAGTTTGCGAAAACCTATGCCAAAACCTGCCCTCACGAGTATTTGGTCAAGAACCGGCTTTCGGACGAAGACAAGCTCAAATACGAGCGTTTTGTGCAGACCATGAAGGCAGATTCGGTTGTGGGATATTTCTATGGTCACGAGAACAAGTACCTGATCCTCGGAGATCACTATTACTGGTTCATGTACACCCCTGACAACATGGCGGTGGATCTGATCAACAGAACCACGACGGATTATCTGGAAGAGCGGGATGGGGGGTATTACTACAAGCCGAGGGAGTGATATGTTCGGATTATTCAGATCCAAAGAGAGGGGATGATTACGATGAATATTTTTATGCGAAAAAAAGACATTGTTAAACAGAATGATAATGGATCGAAAGGAAAGATCACTGCGAAACTTGGAGATATTACAAAGGTGGAAACCTCCGGAGCGATAGTAAACGCTGCCAACGAATCCTTGCTGGGTGGCGGAGGCGTGGATGGAGCTATTCACCGTGCTGCTGGACCTCAATTATTGGAAGAGTGCAGGACGTTACACGGCTGTCCGACCGGGCAGGCAAAGCTTACCAAGGGCTATAACCTTCCCGCTGCGTACGTCATACATACGGTTGGCCCCATATGGAGAGGCGGCGGGCATGGCGAGGAAGAGCTCCTGGCATCCTGTTATTACAACTCTCTTCGGGTTGCAGAGGAGAACAATCTAAATTTCGTGGCATTTCCCTCCATATCGACAGGTATTTATAGGTACCCGCTGGACAAGGCAGCTCGCGTTGCTGTGCAAACGGTCTATAGATTTTTGTCCGAAGAGCAGAACAGCATTGAAAAGGTTGAATGGATTTGCTTTGATGAAAAAACGCTGAAGGCTTATGAGAAGGAGATTGAGAGGCTGTAACCGATTTAAACGCCCTATCTACGAATTTGTTCCTTTGGACTGCCTTGTAGTCTGTGATTTGAGTGTTTTATGTCATATAATACTCGTAAAGCTTATAGGTGAAGTTGTGCTTTTTCCCAAGTTTATATACTATTGTTTAGTTGCTGAAAGGAAGTGTTATCTATGACTTTACTTGGAAATATAGTGTGGATCCTCTGCGGTGGACTGCTTAGTGCCATCGGATGGTGGATCACCGGGATACTTTGGTGTATCACGATAGTAGGAATACCGGTGGGAGTACAGTGTTTTAAACTGTCGGCCATATCGCTGAATCCCTTTGGCAAGGAGATCGTGAATGAGGGCGGCTTGGGTTCTTGCCTGTTGAATGTGCTGTGGTTTTTCTTTGGCGGATTAGAGATGGCTCTTGAAAATCTGGTCATTGGAGGTATCCTTTGCCTTACGGTTGTCGGTATTCCCTTTGGATTGCAGTTCTTCAAGATCGCAAAGCTGTCTTTCAGTCCTTTTGGGGCAAGAGTGGTAAGAATTAAGTAATAAAGGAGAAAAGAATGAAGATCGAATCGATGGAAGAACTGTTTAAAAGAGTGA
>JAEEGT010000045.1 GCA_016280465.1 Lachnospiraceae bacterium
ATTCAAACCGTAATCGTCTGTGAGGTATCTGAAGGGAAATCTGTCGCCGAAAAGCAGGGTCTTAACGGAAGCAGCATTTACCGCATCGGTGTATTTCCCGTCAAGGTCATTTAATCTTTCTTTATAAGCTTTAACATTCTTATCGTATGTATCCGCATTGGCACTGTCGATCTTCTTTAAAGCATCGGCGATGGCATCACAAAGGATCTCTGCATTCCTTAAGGACAGCCATACATGCTCGTCTGTCTCCTCTTCGTGCTCATGATCATGGTCGTGGTCATGATCTTCGCCTTCCTCATGGTCGTGGTCATGATCCTCGCCTTCCTCGTGATCGTGATCTTCGCCTTCCTCGTGGTCGTGATCGTGATCATGGTCGTGCTCGTGCTCCATGCCCTCTACGATCTCCTCAGCCTTAACCTTGTCACCCAGCGCCTCCAGAAGGTTGATAACCGTCATATCCTTGTTAACGGCGGTCTTAAGGGCATCCTCCACCCACTCGTCAGACTCTCCGCCAACATAGATAAACAGGTCGCAGGAGGAGATCTTCATGATGTCCTGTGCAGTGGGTTGATAGCTGTGAAGATCCACGCCGTTGTCAAGAAGCATGGTGATCTCGGCATCCTTGGCTCTGTCTCCAAGTATTTCCCTTACCCAGTCATACTCGGGAAAGATGGTCGTAACGATGTTGAGGCTTTTAGCCTTTGCCTCGCTCTTTGAAACCTTGTCACCGCAGGCGGTAAAGCAAAGAGCAGTCATGATGAGCATTGCTATTACAGATGTTATTTTCTTCATATTTCAGTCTCCGTATTCTTAAGATTATAAATACCGACACAGTTTTGCCGGCAGATAAACGACCCTACGGAGCAGGTCAATCGTTAAGCCGCACCTTCATGGATACGGGTGTGGTAAAAACAACAGGACATATTCCGACACAAACGGCCGATACAAAGCAAAAGCAAAGTGGAACGATCGAATGAAGCGTGACTCCGCCGTCAATATTTCTCAGGATATTCTCGCACTGCATGATGCATTGGCAGACGGGGCAATCCTCGCCCTCGCAATCATGACCCGCTTCACAGGCAATGAATGCACTGAGAAAAAGCACGGAAAATGCCATAAACAGTGCGATCATGCCCGCAGTTATTCTTTTTACCCATGTATTTCCTTTAACAGTCATTACCGCTCTCTTCCCATATCAATCATTCTTCGGCACAATCCTCACAGATGCCGTAGAACACCGTTCTCAAAGGATCCAGTCTGAATCTGTGTTCTTTGTAAAGATGATCCGAGATACAGGCCAGTTCATCACAATGAAGGTGAATTAGTTTACCGCACTTTTCGCACTTGCAGTGGAAGCAGACCTGCCCTCCCGCATGGCAATCGGAACCGATGTACTCAAAGCAGGCGGGACTGTTTGAATCAATGTTGTATTTATTCACAACGCCGTCGTCCACCAGATTCTCTAACTGCCTGTAAACCGTGGCCTGGCCTATGGAAACGCCCTGTTCCCTGAAAAACTCACATACGTCGCCGGCAGTTATGTGCTTGCCGGAAACGGATTCGAGGTACTTAAGCAATATCTCACGCTGTCTTGTCTTGTACTTTATGTGCGAGTCCATGATCTACCTCCATCCTTATATGAATCTGATAACGATTTTCAATTTTAAGGGTACAAAAGGAATATGTCAATAGAATTTGAGAATGTTTTTCAAATTTAATGTTTTGGTAAGAGAAATGGGATTTTCCGCAAAAAAAGCCCCATCAAAAGACGGGGCTTTATCATAGTCCGACGGGACTACTTTACTACGATATTAAGGATCTTGCCGGGTACGTAGATCTCCTTTACGACGGTCTTTCCTTCGATAAAGTTCTTGACTCCCGGAACAGCCTTGGCTTTGGCAAGAACGCTGTCCTTGTCTTCGTCATTGGATATTTCCACGGTTCCTCTCACCTTGCCGTTGACCTGAACGCCGATCTCAACGGTGTCTTCCTTAACAGCCTCGGCATCGAACGCAGGCCAGGGCTCGTAGGCAATGGTTGTATCGTGACCAAGGATCTGCCACATCTCTTCACCTGCGTGAGGGCAGATACAGGAGAACATCTTCACGAAGCCTTCGGCATATCCTTTATTGCACTTGCCTTCTTTGTAGCAGGCATTCATGAAGATCATCATCTGGCTGATGGCGGTATTGAAGCCCAGCTCTTCGAAGTCTTCCGTCACCTTCTTGACTGTCTGGTGATATACCTTGGTAAGTGCGGGTGTTTCTTCCTCCGTGATGTTATCGGGATCCGTAATGAAGGTCCATACTCTGTTGACGAATCTCCTTGCGCCTTCAACACCCTGTTTGCTCCAGGGCTTTGATACTTCCAAAGGTCCCATGAACATTTCGTAAAGTCTTAAGGTATCTGCGCCGTAATCTCTTACGATATCCGAAGGATTTACAACAAACTCGGGGAATCTCTTACCCATCTTGATACCGTTCTCACCAAGGATCATACCCTGATGGACCAGTTTCTTGAAGGGCTCTTTGGTAGGAGCCAGACCCTTGTTGTAAAGGTAACGGTTCCAGATACGTGAGTAGATAAGGTGACCTACCGCATGCTCCGGACCACCGATGTAAAGGTCTACGGGCATCCAATGCTTTAAGAGTTCCTGATTGGCAAATTCCTTGCCATTATCGGGATCGATATATCTGAAATAGTACAAGGAAGAACCTGCGGAACCGGGCATGGTTGATGTCTCTCTGGTGCCCTTTATGCCGTTTTTGTCGTACTTCTTCCATTCGGTGGCATTCTCAAGAGGCGCTTTGCCGTTCTTTCCCTTGTAATCCTCAAGTTCGGGAAGTACCAAAGGAAGTTCGGAATCATCGAGAGCATAGATCTTTCCGTCATCACCGTGAACCACGGGAAC
>JAEEGT010000046.1 GCA_016280465.1 Lachnospiraceae bacterium
AGGGCCGTGACCCGGATCATCATTCCCGATGACTCGGAGCTTTCAAAGAAAACGGTAAAGAATTATGAGCGCTTTATCGATAATAACTCCTATTTCTTTTCCTTCCAGGCTTTAAGAGATGTGGACCCTAACGCGCTTATTTCGATATTGACTCCCGTTACCCAGGGCGTGTACAGCGAAAACGGCAAAGATCTCTTTGCTGACGAAGCAGCCATCGCTGAGCAGACCACCGCAAGCATCAAGCCCATATTCAATATGGTACTGATATTTGCCACCATAATGATCGTTTATTTCATGGTGATCTTTTACGGTAACAGTATCATGCAGAATATAGTATTGGAGAAGAACTCCAAGCTCATGGATACCATGCTTGTTTCCGTAAGACCCCAGGCCATGATCTTTGGTAAGATGCTTGGTTCCCTGTCCGCTGCCATCATGCAGTGCGTTATTTGGCTGGTATGTCTTGTGGCCGGTTTCTTCGCCGGTGTCAAGGTTGCAGAGATCATCAATCCAGGTCATGAGCCTGCATTTGTGGTATTCCTTAAAAACATGGGAAGCATGGGACTTTTCAAACCCGCTTCCGTGGTGATCGCCATTTTTGTGCTTTTGCTTGGAATAGTTTTCTATTCCACCATAGCTGCCATCTGCGGGGCCATATCAGGTTCAAGAGAAGAGGCTGCGGCCAATCAGGGTCTGTTTGTCATGATACTGATCGTAAGCTTTTATTTCGTCTTATTTGCGGGCATAAAAGAGAACCCTGCTCTCTGGATGTTCATAGTTCCCTGTACATCTGCCATGATCCTTCCGGCAGGGGTGTGCGCGGGAACCGTAAGTGTTCTGACTGCGGTAATCTCACTGGTTATCATGTTGGCTTGCACCGTGTTCCTTGTGATTCTTGCAGGTAAGCTCTACACCATGATGTCCCTTTATAAGGGCAACAAGGTGGATATCGTCAAGGCCATCAAGATGCTGACGGCAAAGCAATAACGCAGAATAAAAAAGAAAAAGAAAACCTGCGGGTACTCCGCAGGTTTTTTCTTATTCCGCTATGTTTTTGTGTGCCGTTGAGAGCATGAGCTTGATACGATTCAACTGATTGACTTCGCTGGCACCGGGATCGTAGTCGATGGCTACGATGTTACTTCCGGGATAGTGCTTTCTAAGCTGTTTTATGACACCTTTGCCCACCACGTGGTTTGGAAGACATCCGAAGGGCTGGGTACAAACGATGTTTGAAGCGCCGGAGTGTATAAGTTCGATCATCTCACCCGTCAGGAACCATCCTTCACCGGTCTGGTTACCGATGGATACGATCTCCGAAGCATATTTGGCAAGGTCGTCGATCTTTGCGGTGGGAGTGAAGCGGCGGCTCTTCTTGAGGGCACGCCTTGAGGTGCTTCTGAACCATTCAATGGCGTTGATACCGAGTCTGGCTACAAATGCCGATTTTTTGCTTGTTCCCAGATACTTTGCTTTGTACTCCTGATTTCTGAAGCAATAAAGCAGGAAGTCCATAAGATCGGGAACCACGGCTTCGGCACCTTCGGCTTCCAAAAGCTCCACAAGGTGGTTATTGGCTGTGGGAGAGAATTTTACAAGGATCTCACCCACCACACCCACGCGGGGCTTCTTTATGTCACGAAGAGGTATCTCATCGAAATCCTTTACGATCTGTTTGCACATGCGACGGTATTTTGCAATGGACACATGCTTTGAGGAAATGAAGTCGTTACATTTCTTTTCCCATTTGGCGTGCAGTTCGTTAACGGAACCGGGCACCGCTTCGTAAGGGCGGGTCCTGTAAACCACTCTCATAAAGAGATCTCCGAAGAAAGCAGCCATGATACCCCGCATTACAAGGGGCAGGGTCAGCTTAAATCCGGGGTTTGGTTCCATTCCGGAAAGGTTTAAGGAAACAACGGGGATATGATCCCAGCCTTCCTTGCGAAGGGCACGTCTGATAAAGGCGATGTAGTTGGTGGCGCGACATCCGCCGCCGGTCTGAGTGATGATAAGGGCGGTGCGGTTAAGGTCATATTTGCCCGAAAGCAGTGCGCCCATAAGCTGCCCCACAACCAGTAGCGAAGGGTAGCAGGCGTCGTTGTTAACGTATTTAAGCCCGAGATCGATGGCGGTCTTGGTGTCCACATCCGGGATCACCAGATTAAAGCCTCCGTGATTAAAGGCAGTTTCCAGCATTCCGAAATGGATGGGTGACATCTGAGGGCAGAGTATCGTGTAGTTCTTACGCATGTCATCGGTAAATAGAACACGGTTGTAAGCCCCGGACTTAAGGGTTCTCTTGTGATTTCTCATTTCACGGACCCTTACCGCGGAAAGCAGGGATCTGATACGGATCCTTGCGGCACCCAGATTGTTTACTTCATCGATCTTTAAGCAGGTATAGATCTTGTCCTTGGCGGTGAGGATATCGTTGACCTGATCGGTGGTAACGGCATCAACGCCGCATCCGAAGGAATTAAGCTGTATGAGTTCAAGGTTTTCTTTTGTTGCAACAAAGCTTGCGGCAGCATAGAGCCTTGAATGATACATCCACTGGTCGGAAACGATCAGGGGACGCTCCGGTTTAACAAGGTGAGAAACGCTGTCTTCCGTAAGAACGGCAATCCCGTAGGAGTTGATAAGCTCGGGGATACCGTGGTTGATCTCGGGGTCAATATGGTAAGGACGGCCTGCAAGGACTATACCTTTTCTGCCGGTGGCCTCAAGTTCTTTGATAACTTCCTCGCCCTTTTTCTGTATGTCGAGACGGGCCTTGTTAAGCTCTGTATAAGCCTTGTGGACCGCATCCTTTATTTCTTTTTTGTCTATTTCCGAAAACTCCTGGATCAGGGAAGAGCAGATGGTCTTTTCGCTTTCGAAGGACATGAAGGGATTGCGGAAACGTACCTTGCCTCCGCTGATCTCATCCACATTGTTCTTGATGTTTTCGGAATAAGAGGTGACAATGGGGCAGTTATAGTGGTTGCCCGCTTCTTTTACCTCGTTTCTTTCGTAGAAGACTGCGGGATAAAAGATGAAATCCGGGTTCTTGTCTATGAGCCAGGCCACATGTCCGTGAGCAAGCTTTGCAGGGTAGCACTCGGACTCGCTGGGGATGGATTCGATACCCAGTGAGTATATCTGGTGATTTGAAGCGGGAGACAGGATTACCTTATATCCCAGGGTGGTAAAGAAGGTATACCAGAAGGGATAGTTTTCGTACATGTTAAGTACTCTGGGAATGCCCACAGTACCGCGCTTTGCCACGGATTCTTCAAGAGGTTCGTAACCGAAATATCTCTTTAACTTGTAGTCAAAGAGGTTGGGCACGTTGTCCTTGTTCTTTACCTTGCCTATGCCGCGTTCGCAGCGGTTTCCGGAAATATACTGTCTGCCGCCGGAGAAACGGTTGATGGTAAGACGGCAGCTGTTGGTACAGCCTTTGCACTTGGCCATGGAGGTCTCGAATTTAAGGTCGCAGATGTCCTGATAGGAAAGCATGGAGGTTTGGTATCCCTCTTCGTACTTTTCCCTGGCGATCAAAGCGGCACCGAAGGCACCCATGATACCTGCAATGTCGGGGCGTATAGCCTTGCAGCCCGCAACCTTTTCAAAGCTTCTTAGAACCGCATCGTTGTAGAAGGTACCGCCCTGTACTACGATGTTCTTTCCGAGGCTCGAGGCATCGGAGACCTTGATTACCTTGAAAAGCGCGTTCTTTATTACGGAATAAGCAAGACCTGCGGAAATATCGGA
>JAEEGT010000047.1 GCA_016280465.1 Lachnospiraceae bacterium
TTTCTGATAACATCCGCGGTCTGATTGACTCTTTCTTCCACGCCGTCCCACCAGCTGTGTATCTCGCTGGCATAAGTTGCGGATTCTCTGGCAAGAACACTATTCATAAGTGACTGAATATTGTCCACCGCAAGTTTGATACTGATCTGAGTAATTATCACGATCATGATCGCAACATAAACGATCATTTTTGTGACAAGAGATTTTTTAAGAGACTTTCTCTTCTGTGATTTCATTAGCTTACCCCTCCGATGTAATATTTTTCAAACCACTTATATACTTTTACATCAAAGTACTTAGCAAATAATTAAAAACCACATAAGCTACCCTTTCAATCCGGTGCTTGCCACTCCTTCAACAAAATATTTCTGGAAGCAGAGGAAAATAATGAGTACCGGTATAAGAGAAAGCATGGACCCTGCCATGATAAGACCGTAATCCGACGAATACTGGGAAATGAACATTTTAAGTCCCAGCTGGATGGTTTTCTTGCTCTGGGTCTTTAAATAGATCAGGGGGCCAAGGTAATCGTTCCAGGTATTTACAAAGGTAAATATCACAAGGGTCGCCAATGCAGGCTTCGACAGGGGCAGCATCACCTTGCTGTATATCCTGTATTCGCTCATGCCGTCGATCCTGGCAGCTTCACAAAGATCGTCGGGAATGCCTTCGTAAAACTGCTTCATAAGGAAAACTCCGAAGGCCGAAAAGGCCTGAAGGCATATGATGGCCATGAGTTTGTCGTTTAAGCCCATCTTACGCATCAGTATGAACTGAGGTACCATGTATACCTGCCAGGGCATGGCTATGGTGGCAATATACGCAAGGAACAGTCCGTTTCTGTGCCTGAAATTAAGTTTGGCAAAAGAATATGCCGCAAAGCTCGATGTCAGTAGCTGAAGACAGGTAACGACTATCGTCAGCAAAAACGTGTTTTCCACAAATTTGGCAAAAGGGATCTTGGTCCATATATTCACATAATTTGACCATTTGGGATCCTTGGGGATAAACACAAAGGGATTGATCTTAAATACTTCCCTGTCGCTCTTGATCGCCGCCGAAAACATCCACAGGAAGGGGGTGATCATGACAGCTGCTATTATGAGTAAAAGAACATATACTATTATCTTTCGGATGATTGCTTTTCTGTGTGCAGATCTCATACTCTCACGCCTCCTTTCTTGCCTGGCCTCTGAACTGGATAAGGGTCACGATCAATACCATCAGGAACAATACCATGGCAACCGCGCTGGAATAGCCCAGATCCCAGTCAATAAATGCTTTCTGATAGATGTAATATACAAGTACCGTCGCCGATACGGTCAGCTCTCCGCTTCCGCCGCCCGCCAGCATAACAGCAATGTCGTATATCTTAAAACAGTTGATGGTGAGCATTACCACAACGAAAAATGTGGTGGAACTTAACTGGGGCCAGGTAATGTACCTGAACTTATTCCAGGTTCCCGCACCGTCAAGGGATGCGGCTTCATAAAGTTCACCGGGTATTCCCTGCAATCCCGCAAGGTAGATCACCATGTAATATCCCATGTATTTCCATACCGAAAAAAGGATCATGGAAATAACGCAAAGGCTTCCCGAAAACCACTGGGGAAGATTTTCCTGGGAGACATGGAAAAAGGTATAAAGGATATTGTTTACAGGTCCCTTTGAGGGATGAAACAACAGTTTCCAGACGGAAGTAATGGCAACCAGTGACGCTACATAAGGGAAAAAAGCAAGGGTCCTGAATATTCCCCGACCGAATACCTTCTGGTTAAGTATTATGGCCATGGCAAGGGAAGCCACCATGGTCAAGGGCACCGTACCGACACAATAGATTATGGTGTTTTTCAGTGCTGCCTTAAAGAAAGTATCTCCCCACAGTCTCTTAAAGTTATTGAGTCCTTCAAAAGAAACCGGATTCGAGCCGTCCCATTTCATGAATGCAAGAGCAAAAGCAAAAATGATCGGAACAAGGGTAAATACGCAGAAACCTATAAAGTTGGGCGCAATAAAGGAATATGCGACCAGATCGCGCTTTGTCTGTCTGCTTAATAATTTTCCGCTCTTTATCTTGTTGATCCTGCTGTTGTATTTGGAGATCTGAAGAATGAGTTTTTTTCTTTTCTTATCGTCCCGCTCTTCCCGAACCTGCCTAATGGTCTCGGCCAAAGCGTTCTGCAGATCTTCAACCTGTATGCTTTTGGATGATCCTGTCATATTATTCACCGGTCACTCTCTTCGTCATTGATCAGTCCCGATTCGAGAAAAAGGTGGGCGTTTGATCCCACCTTTTCCTTCGCATCGGATTATTTAACTTATTTAAGAAGCGCAGATACTTCTTTATTCATTGCTGCAATTCCTTCATCGATGCTCATTTCACCGGTCATGATGGAACCGTGATAGCTGTCAAGGATGGAATTGATCTCGGATACGTTCTCACCGTAAGGTACTTCAAGATAAAGGTTGGAAACATTCAAAGCTTCCTTGGAGGCATCATCGGTAGGGAATCCTTCAAGACCTGTGATGGCAGCCTTAACTTCGTCTGTCATAATTGCAGGGAAGTTACCGGAAGAAGCCATAACTGCCGCACCTTCTTCACCGCTTACCCACTTTACGAAATTCCATGCAGCTTCGGGTGTGTCGCTGGCTGAAGTTACGGAAAGACCGGTAATGGTACCGAGGGTAGAACCTGCAGGAACGCCTTCAGCATGAGGATACTTAACGATACCCCAGTTTCCGCAAAGAGATGAATCATATTCACCGGACTTAAGATTGGTCATCAGGGTTGCGATGAACCAGGAGCCCATGTTAAGCATCGCTACGTCTCCGCCGGAGAATGCTGCGGAATAATGAAGGCCTTCGGTCTTAAGATCGGTATACTTTCTGCATACGCCGTCTTTTTCCTGATTGAGTACCATCTCATAGGTGGGCTTCATGAAATCATAGGTGCCGTCAAGGATGGTGTGCTTTCCGTCGAGTACCGCGCAAAGCTGTACGGTGGATCTCCAGGTATGATAATGGGTACCGTAGATCTGTGAACCAAAGGTTGTATCGGTTACTTTTCTTGCAAGTTCATCGTACTGAGCCCAGGTCATGTCATTGGTAGGATAAGCAACGCCCTTGGCATCAAAGATGTCCTTGTTGTAGAAAAGGACCCAGAAATCGTTTCTGAAAGGAAGTTCGTAAAGTTTGCCGTCAACTACGACCTGATCGGTAGCTCCCGCATATTTTGCAAGGTCAACACCGTCGGCTTTGATGTAATCGTCCAAAGGAATGATGGCATTCTTCTGTACCAGGGTTGCATATCCGGGTACGTCCTTAATGGTAACAACGTCAAAATCACTTCCGGAACCGGACAGTTCGGTAGCAAGTACAGTCATGTAATCGGTAGAACCAAGGTCTACCATCTCAATGGTAACGTTGGGGAACTTGGTTTCATATGCTTTCTTGATATCTCCCCAGTACTGTGTTGTGCTCTCATCCCAGATTGCCCATTTTAAGGTAACGGGTTCTGCGGATGCCTCAGTTTTTTCTTCGGTTGAAGACGCAGATACGGAAGTATCCTTGGCAGTCTCCTTTGCGGGTGCCGAAGACTTCTGTGATCCGCATCCTGCAGTTAAAGCAACAAGCATGGTTGCGGTCAGCAGCAAACTGATGACTTTCTTTTTCATAGTATCCCTCCTTTTGTTGAGTCCTGTTGATAATAACATGTTTTTTGCCGTACAGGACATTGTTTACACTGATAACTTATCAGTTTCAAGTGTAAATAAACATGAAATAATTTCCGAAACCATGAAAAAAATTAGTGAGATAATTGGGCCCGGATTCAGGACAAATACAAAAATTTTAGATTTCATATACTATTTTAGCATACCCGCTTTCAGGCAAATGCTTTCTTTTTATATTATGTTATAATGATCCTATGAATACGGAAAACTCTTTAAAGATCGGAAAAATACACAGGCGTATCATGTTCACCACACTTTCCAGCATACTCGGAATGTGTCTTGTGATCGCTGCGGCCAGTTATTTCTTTTTTCATAAATATATGCAGAGCAGTCTAATCAGTTCCACCGAATCAAACTTAAGGATGCTGGGGGATTCCATCAACGAAAACATCCAGGACGTCTACAGGATGGCCCGCTTCTGTCAGGGAAGTTCCGTTATTGCGGAATATATCAAGACAAGCCCCGAGCCCGGTTCCGTTCTGAGCGTTGCCACCTACGACCGACTTTTTGAGGAATATCAGAACAATTCCTCCGGCAAATATATGCCCCGTGTCATCGTTGCCACCGATGAGCACTATCTGCAGGCCTGTCAGACCAGCTTTTCCACCTCCGTTGACATGGCCAGGATGATCCGGGAGCTTTCCTTCTTTGAATCCATGCTCTCTGCCGATGATTATGATTTTTCCGAGGGTGTGATCGCAGATCCTTTCTTAAGGGGCAAAAACGTTAAATACGTGATACCTCTCATCCGTCCGATCTATTACAGATTCCGTTCCAATCACGGCGGGTTTCTTTTTATGGAGGTCTCCTGTGACATGATAACCTCCAAACTGCCCTCCTACTACATGGAAAAAGGCAGCAATCTTTATCTGGGCATGGGGGATCACCTCTACGAGCTTAACAGCAGTTCGATCAGCGAGATCGAACCCGAATACAGGATACTCAAAGACCAGTCGGATATGTCCTCCGGCGGCACCGGAGTATACAGGATCGACACCAAAGAGGGAAAAAGAACGGTCATCGTCTACCCTCTCTTAATGAACGACTGTTACCTGGCACAGACCGTTTCTTCCAGAGAGACTGACAGACAGGTGGGCTTATTCTGGATCATCATGCTGGCCATTCTCATCGGTCTTGTTGCCATTGCTCTTATCATGGTCAAGATGATGAACGACATGATACACAAGCCTCTGTCCCGGATCCGTAAAAAGATCGGCCTTATCTCCGAAGGTGATTTTTCAAGAGACGGTTCCATCGAAGCCGACCACGAGATAGGTGAGATAGGCAAGGGCATCAATGACCTGTCCGAAAGCGTTTCCAGGCTTCTTGACAGCAGAGTTGAAAACGAAAAACAAAAGCGGGATCTTGAGTACAAAATGCTGCAAAGTCAGATCAATCCCCATTTCCTGTATAACACCCTGAATTCCATAAAGATGATGTCACAGGCCCAGGGTGCCACCGGCATTACGGAGATGACCACCAGTCTTGCTTCACTTCTTCGGAGCATTTCAAAGGGAACCTCCCTGCTTGTTCCCATATCCGAAGAACTATCTCTGGTAAAGAACTATTTCACCATTCAGAATCTCAGATACGGGGGAATGATCCGCCTGAATATCAATGTTGATGACGATGAAATCCTGAATGCCCAGATACTTAAGTTCACGCTTCAGCCCATTGTTGAGAATGCCATCTTCCACGGTCTGGAACCCAAGGGCGGCACCGGCACCATAGATATCCATGCCCACTACGTTCCTCAAGGCGAGGACTGCAGGGATATATTCATTGATGTGACAGACGACGGCGTCGGTATTCCTAAGGACAAGTGTATCACTCTCCTTAACGACCATGAAGGCGAAAACCGTTCGGAATTCTTTAAAGAAATAGGTATCAACAACGTCCACAAACGCTTAAAGTACGAATTCGGCGAACAGTACGGTCTGTTCATCGAAAGCGAGGAAGGAAAATATACTAAGATCAGTGTGCTGATCTCGGAAAGAAGGACAGATGTATAAAATTCTGATCGTTGATGACGAGCCCTTAGCGGTCATAGGAATAAGATCCATGACAGAATCCCTGAAAATGGATCTTCAGGTGATAAATACGGCGGGTAACGGCGAAGAAGCCCTGATGATCATGGAAAAAGAAATGCCTGACATTGTCCTTACGGATATTAAAATGCCGGTAATGGACGGTCTTGCATTGATCAAGACCTGCAGAAATCTCTACGGCCAGGAAAAGCCCGTGTTTATCATGCTGACCAGCTACGAGGAATTCTGGATGGCAAAGCAGGCCATCACCTACAATGCCATGGAGTACCTTGTAAAGGTAGAACTGACCGAGGATATCCTTAAGGACACCCTGCAGCGTGCCATCACAAAGATCGGTCCCATGAAGGACAAAGAAAACGATGCCTCAAAGGGGGAAGCCTCTTTTATGTATCGTATGCATGACAAGTTCATGATCAGTCTCCTCCACAATCTCTTTGAGTCTGAGGAGCAGTTCCGTCTTCAGGCCGAAGATCTTAAATTGGATTTCGATCACGAGCAATATCTGTGCTGCTACGGTGAACTTCTGTCCCCCCAGCATTCAACCCTGTCATATACGCAGAATTCTTCTCTTTTTGCCGGCTGTATCAGGATGATCTCAAACCTTACGGAAAGATCCAACCCCTGTTATATGATAACCCTGGACAATTCCCATTTTGCCCTTATAGTATGTGCTGCAGAGGAGCTTGCCGATCCGCTGGAATTATTCGAGCGTGTATTTACCAGTGTGCACAACTACTACAATGTTTCCATCAAGTGTGGCATCGGTATCAAGGTATCATCTCCGCTGTCCATTAGCGATTCTTTCCAGTTTGCAAGATCCGCTTTCAGAAAATGCAGCGACGAGACTCCGGTGATCATAAGTTCCGAAATAGGGACCGTGCAGTCCCACGACTCCTTCAATATTTCCCTAGTGAAAAAAGACCTGATAAGAGCCTTCGAAGACTACGATCCCACACTTCTTTCCGATACGGTATCCAGGCTTTGCAGCCTTTTAAACGAGCACAAAGAACACTACGTTCAGGCCCTGGATCTTGCAAGTAACCTTCTTTATCTGTCCATTTCCATCCTTCCGGACGGTGAGGATGTGCTTAAGGATCATTTCAGCGACACACCGGATTCCTATCTATCTTTGTATCGCATGAACACGGTATCACAGATCATAGATTGGCTGGACAGATACAGAGAATGCATGTACAGCCTGTTCGAGGACAGGCGTCGCGACTATAAGAACCATATAGTTTCCGATGTGAAAAAGTACATAAATGCCCATACCCACGACAAGCTGTCCTTAAATGAAGTTGCGGCCATCTTCGGCATCAGCCCCTCATACTTAAGCCAGCTCTTCGGAAAATACAACGATACGGGCTTCAACGAATACATCAACATCTGTAAGATCGAAGAAGCAAAAAGACTCCTCAAGGCTGAAAACCTCAAGGTTTACGAAGTAGCGGACATTCTGAACTTCGGATCGGAATTCTATTTCAGCAAGGTGTTCAAGAAAATACAGGGGGTTACGCCGTCGGAATATATAGCGAAGCCGTAGAAAAGCAAGAAGCTCGGCGTTCGACTCCCGTCTTCATAACAAAAAAGACCATGCAATGCATGGTCCTTTTTGTTATGGAGCAGACGGGAGTCGAACCCGTGTCCGAAAACCTATTCCCCGCCCTTCTACGAGTGTAGTTTGTTTTTTAAGATTCCCGCCACCCACCGGGAGCAAACACCCTGAGGGTTTTGGTAGCTTCATGATACGCCCGCACGCTCAAAGCTTTGCGTGTGTCGTTTCTCACATAGTCGAAGCCGGTTCTTAAAGTGTGAGTGCCCTAAGGCCGACTGCCGCCATTAGGCAGCGTATGCTAAATTATCTTCAGCGTTTAAATTTAATTTGGCCATTTAACGCATCGCCATGCGACTCGCTTCTTCGGCTGCAAGATCCCCGTCGAAACCTTAACTGCCCCTTGTATTGTCGTAGGATGGGACCCAAGCTTGCTTGGGAAGAATTCCTGCGACACAGCCCCGCCCATGTGCGAAGCACATTCTCATGCGGGGTAACCCTTAAGGAGGGGACCCATTTTGCGATATCCCTCCCGATTATATTCAACCCCAATCAAAATGGGGAGAATTCCTGTGACATGGCTCCGCGCCCACGGGGCGTGGAGTATTCCTCTTTAAAGATTTTTTATTTTGAAGTCCCTCTCGGTTTCCCTTCTCAGGTCCTTCTTCGCGATATCCTCGCGTTTATCGTAAAGCTTCTTTCCTTTGGCCAGGCCAAATTCAAGTTTTGCTTTGCCGTTCTTAAAATATACGTTCAAAGGCACCAGTGTGTAGCCCTTCTCCGTGATCTTGGTACGGAGTTTTAAAATCTCCGCTCTGTGGAGTAAAAGTTTCTTCGGCCGCATAGGGTCTTTGTTGAAAATATTACCCATTTCATAGGGACTGATATGCATTCCGTAGGCAAAAACTTCATCCTTTTCAATGCGGATAAAGGATTCCTTCACCGAGCACTTCCCGAGCCTTAAGGACTTAACTTCCGTGCCGTGCAGTGCGATGCCCGCCTCGAACTTTTCCTCTATGAAATAGTCATGATATGCTTTTTTGTTGTTAGCTATAAGCTTAACAGGTTCTTCCTTAGCCATCTTACCAGTCCGTCTATTGAGTATATTCTTATCCCGGCGCAATTGCAATTATATCTTATCACAATCGGGATCAAAATACACTTCGTCCTTCTTTGTAGAAATTATGTACAGCGCTGCCCTCATCAAAATCTGCGATGATGAAATCCACTGTCCTTGTGGTTATATCAACGGCCCGACAAAGCACCTTTATCTTTTCTCCGAGTCTGTAGGTGATCCCTGTACGTTCGCCGCAAAGTTCGTACTTTTGCTCGTTAAACACGTAATAATCCCCCGTAAGGCTTGATACGTGCACCAGTCCTTCCACCGTGTTTTCAAGCTCCACATAAATGCCCCACTTGGTCACACCGCTGATGACACCCTCGTATATATCACCGATGTGCTTTTGCATGTAACGTGCTTTTTTAAGCTTGACCGTTTCTCTTTCGCACTCGTCCGCACGTCTTTCGGTCTTGCTCGAAGAAACAGCCACCTCGGGAAGTATATTCTCATAATGGGATTTCTTAATGTCCGTAAGGCGTCCCCGGAGATCGTCCTTTATTATCCTGTGGATCTGAAGATCCGGGTACCTTCGTATAGGGGACGTAAAGTGGGTGTAATAGTCGCAGGCAAGGCCGAAATGCCCCTCGCAGTCGGGAGAATACTTTGCCTGCTGCATGGAACGGAGCACCAGTCTGCTGATGAGTGCCTCCGCATCCGTGCCCTCAATCTTTGCAAGAAGCTTCTGAAACTCCTTAGGATGTATTTCATTTCCGGAGCCTTTTATGTTGTAGCCGAAGTTCTTTATAAAGGTCTGGAGTTTCTTGAATTTTTCTTCCTCGGGTTCACCGTGGATACGATAAAGAAAAGGTACGCCCTGCCAGTAATAATGCTCTGCAATGGTTTCATTTGCCGCCAGCATAAAGCTTTCGATAAGGCGGGTAGCCTCATTTCTTTCGTAGGGCTTGATCTCGATGGGCTCTCCTTCTTTGTCAAGAATCACCTTTGTTTCCGGAAAATCAAAGTCCACAGCGCCCCGCTTTATACGCCTTTCACGAAGTATCAGGGAAAGCTTCTGCATTTCATTGAGCATGGGTGCCACATCGCTGTACTTTTCGGCAAGGGCCTCATCTCCGTCGGCGATTATCCTGTTTACCTCTGTATAATTCATGCGATGGGCGGTTCTGATGACGGATTCCGTTATTTTGTAATCCTTAAGGGTTCCTTTCCCGTCAAATTTCATGATACAGGAAAGGGTAAGCCTGTCTTCGCCTTCGTTTAAAGAACAGATCCCGTTTGACAAAGCATGGGGAAGCATGGGGATCACGCGATCCGCAAGATATACGCTGGTACCCCTCTTAACAGCCTCTCTGTCGATGGCGGAATTTTCCTGAACATAATTTGAAACATCCGCAATATGGACGCCCAAAACAAACAGTTCGCCTTCTTTTTCAAGGCTCACGGCGTCATCCAGGTCCTTTGAATCCTCGCCGTCAATGGTAACGGTGAGAAGGTCCCTAAGATCTGCGCGTCCCTCCATATCGGCTTCGCTTACGGGCTTAAGGGCACGTTCCGCCTGATTTAAAACCTTCTCCGGGAATTCGTCCTGAATTCCGAAAGCAAGGGATATGGAGAGAATATCCACTCCGGGATCGTCCTCATGTCCGATGACTCTGACCACTTCACCTTCGGGATTTCTGCGTGTGTCGCCGTAGTCGGTGATATTTATCACAACCTTGCTGCCGGTCACCGCATCCTTTGCTTTGCCGGCAGGAATGAAAATGTCTTTTTCGAATTTGGAATTGTCGGGTACCACAAAGCCGAAGTTTTTACCGGCTTCGTAGGTTCCCACAAATACATCCTTGGCCCGCTCGACTATCCTTATTACCTTGCCTTCTCTGCGTCTGTCCTTCGGAACGTAGCCCGACTCCGGAATGATCTCCACCGTATCGCCGTGAAAAGCATTAAGGTTCATGCCCTCGGGAATGAAATAGTCTTCCGGCTGCCCTTCGACAGTCACAAATCCGAAGCCCTTCTGATTACCGGTGTAAACGCCGGTCAGAGTCTTATCCGATCTTGCTGTGTTTTTCTCATCTGCAAGCATGAGCTTGCCCCGTTTGGTAAGCTCTATCTTCCCTTCGTTGATGAGTTCGTCTATACATGCATCAAAATCAGTTCTGGTGTCTTCGCTGACCTGCATGAAGATTGCAAGCTCCTTGCGTTTCATGGGGACATACAAAGAATCGTGAAAGAGCGAAAGTATTAACTTTTTTCTTCTGTCTTTACTGTTTTCTGCCATATTTCAATAATAAAAAACCACTCAATAATGAGTGGTTTCATAAACTAGAATTTGCTGATATTAAGTACCGCGGCAAGTATCATGAATGCAACCGCAAGTGCCTTGGTTATCTTCATGAGCACGCCTTCCATACTTCTGCCCTTGGCCTTACCCCAGTAGGTCTCGGCCGCTCCGCTGATGGCGCCAAGTCCTGCGGACTTTCCTTCCTGCATAAGTACCACTATCAAA
>JAEEGT010000048.1 GCA_016280465.1 Lachnospiraceae bacterium
ATAGAGGATGTGCTCCCTCTCATAACGGAGCAGGAGTACAGACCTGACCTTGATCGTAACAGAAGCTTATATCTTTACCGAGGCATGACTGATGTTTCTTTTAAACTGGATACCAGCTTAAAAAGAAACTGTAAGGATCTAAAAAAGGAGCTGGAGCCCTGTATCCTTAATAACTTCACAAAATACGGAGCCCTTGAGGATCCCCTGATCGAAAAGTCCGTGTGGAGACAGATGATCTTAGGACAGCACCACGGACTTCCCACCAGACTTTTGGACTGGTCACAGTCGCCTCTTATCGCGCTTCATTTTGCCACCACCGAGCACGACCTTGACAAGATGGAAGACCATGACTGCATGATCTGGAGGATCGACATCAAGGAGCTGCATTCCCTTCTTCCCGGACGCTACAAGAAGATGCTTTCCGACAACCAGACATCCGTGTTCACCGTAAATATGTTAAACGGCGTGGCAGATTCTCTCGAGCGCTACGATGAAGACATGCAGGATAAATCCATGGTAGTCATTGAACCCCCTTCAATAGACCCCCGGATCGTCAACCAGTATTCCTTCTTTGCCATAATTCCCGATGCCATCAACGATATAGAGGGGTACTTTGAAAAGAACACTCAGAACACCGTAAAATATGTGATCAAGAAGGAACTTCGCTGGAGGATCAGAGATATGCTGGATCAGCAGAATATCAGCGAGCGTATCCTTTACAGCGGCCTGGACGGACTGTCCAAGTGGCTGGGAAGACACTACTACAAGAAAAACTAGAGTTTGGGATTTAAAAGCCCCGATGCTTTTGAATGATACGGAAACAAAAAACCACGGACATATGTCCGTGGTTTTCTTTGTCATTGATCAACGATGTGATTATTTAACCACAACCTTGGTGATGTGGGGGTTAGCACCCTCGTACCAGTAAAGGAAACCTTCAAGATCAACGGTATCGCCAACCTTTAAGCCTTCAACTGCCTTGTATACGTCGGTGTCGTTACCGCAAAGGTAAGACTCAACGGTGAAGGTGTAGGTCTGTCCGTTGTAGGTTACATCGAAGTAAAGGTCGCTGTTCTCATCGTGGGAACCGGATCCATCGTACTTGTACTGGAAAGCGTTGCCGTCGGGACGGGCTGCAACGGTAAGTCCCTTGAAGGATACGAAACGGTTCTGGAAGTTTACAAGTTCATCGGTGCCAAGCTTGGAAGTAACATCGGTTGCGGGTGCTACGTAATTTCCGCTTAAGATATCGAACTTGGTAACGTCGATGATCTCAACTTCGCCTGACCACTCGGACTTGGTTCCGGTCACGCGGATCTTGGTGCCGGGGGTAAGCTTCTTGCTGTCTGCTTCACTGCAAGCCATGTTGTAGATGAAGTAACCGCCTTCTTTGTCCTGAGTGTAAAGGGTGATCTTGTTGTCCCACCAGGACTGGTTAGCCTGTACGTAGGTCTCTACGGTAACCTGGCTCTCAAGGGCTGCAGCATTGTACTCTGCATAGGTCATAACACCTTCGGACTTCTTGTCGCTGTCGCCGCAAGCTGCAAGGCTGAGTGCGAGAGCGAGGGTTAAAACTACGGATAAGATCTTTTTCATTTTTCCTCCTTATCAGTCTGCATCGGCAGAGATACTTTCCGATGCGACTCGCTAAAAAAAACTGAACAATGTCTATTATACTTAAAAACCCCGATAAATCAACTCTTATTTTTTTTGATAAGGTCCTTAAGGTATACAACGCCGATAACAAGCCATACCGCAAGTATGGAGCAAAGGAGGAATACGGAGGTGGCGGGAAGACCGGCCCCGTTTTCTTTTTCCTTGGTGGTATTTACGATATTGCGGTTCAGTCTGTAGAGGGCAGTGGTATCACTGTAGAGGCTTTCGATGAAAGCATCGTCCACGGTCTGACCCCTTCTTGCCCCCTTGGCGGCGCCTTCGATGAGCTCGCCCGCAGCGTTTCTTAAGGAGGTGGAGCCGTTGAAGGGAGGAGCGGTAAAGGTGTTTTCGATATTGTCAAGAAGTACCTTTGTGGCATCGATCTTGACCTGATAGTAGGTATCGGTGTCTTCACCGCCGCGGTTTAGGTAATCCCTGTATTCGGGGCTGTTTATGGCCTTGTCGGTCACGGGTATATAGCCTTCGGTCTCGGCATAGGAAAGCTGTACCTCGTTGGTGAGCATGAACTGCACAAAGAGCCAGGATGCCAGCACCTCTCCGGGATCTTCCTTGTTGAAGATACAAAGGGAAGGACCCTGGGATATCATCTGAGGGTGTGCGGGATCGAACTGGGGTATCTTTGTTACCATGATCTCAAAATCCACGAACTGATCTTCCGCAATATCGGAGTGAGGCGCCAGGGCTCCCATCCAGGTGGCTCCCGCCGTTGAATCGATGGCAAAGATGCACTGACCGGCATTAAGAAAGTTACCGGGGTAGCTGGAGATCTTAAAGGTGGAAAAAGCACGGTTTCCGGCGTGCTCCGCCACCGTCTTCAGGATATCCTTCGTTTCATCGTTGAAAATAAGGATCTCACCTTCGGGAGTGCAGTAGCCTGCATCCAGCTGCTTTAACATCTGGATCATCATATTGTCGGTGGACTTGTATATGAAGGGAATCATGACCTTCTGACCGTTGGCAATGAAGTTTCCTTCTGCGTCCTTGGCCATGGCGGCTTCGGAGACTTCCCATACAAAGTCCCAGGTGATCTCGTTGGGGATCTTATACCCCATGCTTTCTATCATGTCTTTGTTCATGTAGAGAGCTTCCGTGGATCTTACATAGGGGACGGCGTAATGTTTGCCGTTTAAGTTACATTCTTCAAGAAATTTGGCAGTTACCTCGTTATAGCGTGGACCGTCGAATTTAAGTTCACTTCCGCCGAATCCGAATTCGGGGTCGGTGAACAGGTCGTCAAGGGGTACCACCACGTTGGTGCCGGTCATATAGGTGGCTATGTGATCGGGATATGTGATGCACACGTTGGGAGCGGTTCCCGTGGAGATATTGGTGATGACGTCGTTATAGATCCTTCCGTAGTCCGAATACATGCGCACGTTGACGTTAATGTTCGGATAGAGGGCTTCGAAATCCGCAATGGCCTTTTCGTAGATATCTACCTGGGTCTTGTTGGTATCGTTCTTTGCCCAGAAGGTTATTTCGTATTGTTTGCCCGAATCAAACTCATCGGGAACGGTGAAGGCCTTAAGACCCTTGGAACCGTGACATCCCGCAAGGGGAAGGGCAAGTGAGAGCACCAAAGAAGCGAAAAGAACTTTCTTCATCCCTTTGTACCTCCCCTCAAGACTCCCGACATGATCTTTTTCCTGAATACAAGGAAAAGAAGGATCAAAGGCAGGGATATAACCACCACAGCTGCCATCATGGCGGGGATGTTCTCACGGCCGAAGCCTGTTTCACGAAGCTCCTGGATACCGTTTGAAACAAGAAAATAATTGGCGTCGTCGGTAATGAGCCTTGGCCACACATAGGCGTTCCAGCATTCGATGACCTTGAGGATCACTATGGTGATCACCGTGGGTCTGCAAATGGGAACAAGCACCTTGAGAAGGTACTTAAGGTCGCTTGTACCGTCAACTTTGGCCGCCTTGTAAAGCTCCTTCGGCACCTGCTCAAAGTTTTCTTTGAGAAGATAAATATAGAATACCGAGGCTACGCTGGGAAGGATGAGTCCCGGGAAGGAGTTACGAAGGTGAAGATTGGTCACTGTTACGTAGTTTGTGATGACCACCAGTTCTCCGGGTATCATCATAAGGGACAGGAAAAGAGCGAAGGTTATGTTCTTTCCCTTAAAATCCAGCATTGCAAAAGCATAGGCCGCAAGCACCGTGATGATCACCATCAAAGCGGTGGTGATGACCGTGAACACAAAGGTATTGTAAAAGTACCGGCTGAGCCTCACGGCGGAGAAAGCTGAATTGTAGTTTTCAAGGGTGGGACTTAAGGTAAAGAACTTCGGTATATATTCGGAGTTGTAGGAGCCGTAGCTTTTAACCGAGGTAAGGATCATCCAGTAAAAAGGAAACAGCACGATAAGAGCCCACAGAGTGAGGAGCAGGTATTTAAAGCATGAGAGTACACCCGAAAGGAAGGCACTCTTTTTTTCTTTTTCCATATAATCGGTATTGCTCATGAGGCCTCCTTTCTAGCGGATCGCAGTCTTACGGCTCACCATGAGGTTGACCACGGTGATGGTGAAGACGATGGCAAACAGGATCAAAGATGCGGCGGAAGCATAGGAAGGGTATCCGCCGGAATCTCCGTAGAGCATATCGTAAACATAGCCCACGATGGTGTTCATGCCGGCGGCGTTAAGGTTGGAGCCGAAGATGGCCACTTCGTCGCTGTAGGCCTTGAAGGCACCGATAAAGCCCGTGATCACCAGATAAAAGATCATGGGAGAGATCATGGGAAGGGTTATGCGGGTAAAGATACGAAGGCGCGAGGTGCCGTCCACTCTGGCCGCCTTGTAGTAATCGGGATTGACGCTGGCCAAAGCGCTTGTAAGGATCAGGATCTTAAAGGGAAGCACGATCCAGATGGTGTAAAAGCACATGACAAAGAGCTTGGCCCAGTAAGGTCCTTCGATGAAGTCCACGCTGTTTCCGCCGAAGAACTTGATAAGCAGGTTGATCAGGCCGTCGGAGTAGGCGGTCTTTTTAAAGAGGATCATGAACACAAGACCCACTGCCAGGGTGTTTGTTACATAAGGAAGAAAGTAAACGGTCTGGAACAGTTCCTTTAATGCCTTGATGGAATTCAGGGCAAGGGAAATGAGTAAAGCGATGCCGGTGGAAAGGGGCACCGTGATAATAACGATGATGAAGGTGTTCTTTACGGCCCGCAGGAAATAGGGGTCCCTCAGAACATATCTGAAATTGAACAGTCCCGTGCCCGAATAGGTTTGGGAGGCAAAGTTAAAATTCTCCTCGAAGGAATAGATGATAACGTCGATGAGGGGATAGATCATAAAAATGCCCAGGAACAATAAAGCGGGCAGAAGATAGAGCCAGCCTTTGAATTTGCTCATCATACGCCCTCCCTTTCCAGGGTCACTTCGGTGGTCTTGTCAAAAATGTGAAGTTTCGCAGGCTTTACGGAAAAACGGACCTTGCCGGAAAGACTGTTTAAAGCTCTGTCTGAGTTTACGATGACCCGGATGTTTTCCGTCATGCAGGAAGGATTCCTGCATACGATGCTGGTGTCACGGCCCATGACTTCAACGGCCTTTAAGTCGCAGCTTAAGGGGCCGTTTTCATCAAGCACAAAGCCCTCGGGACGGATGCCGGCATAAACTTCTCCGTCCTTGATGCCGGGAACGGGAAGGATCTTTTCTTCTCCGAAATAAAGGAAACCGTCTTTAACGCAGGCCTCGAACATGTTAATGGCGGGGGTTCCCAGGAATTTGGCAACGAACATGTTCACGGGATGATCGTAGACATCCTGGGGCTTGCCCATCTGCTGGAAGATACCGTCCTTCATGACTACGATCAGGTCGGAGATGCTCATTGCTTCTTCCTGATCGTGGGTAACGAATACGGTGGTAATACCTGTCTCAAGCTGGATACGCTTGATCTCTTCCCTGGTCTGGAGTCTCAGTCTTGCATCGAGGTTTGAAAGAGGCTCGTCAAGAAGCAGGACTCTGGGCATCTTGACCAGGGCTCTTGCTATGGCCACACGCTGCTGCTGACCACCGGAAAGCTCTCCGGGGCGACGGTCCATCAGCTGGTCAATCTGCACCAGTTTTGCGGCTTCCAAAGCCTTTTGCTCCATGACTTCCTTTGAAAGTTTATCCTTGCCCTTAAGGTTTTCAAGGGGAAACATGATGTTCTGTTTAACGGTAAGATGGGGATAAAGAGCGTAGTTCTGGAACACGAGTCCCACACCGCGGTTCTCCGGAGTCACGTCGGTCACATCATCGTCGCCGAAGAAGACCTTGCCTTCCGAAGGCTTTTCAAGACCGCTTATAAGGTTTAAAGTGGTGCTCTTGCCGCAGCCCGAAGGCCCGAGTAAGCCTATGAGCTTGCCGTCGGGAATCTCGAAATTAAAATTGTTTACCGCAATGACATCCTCGCGGATCTTTTTGTTTCTGTTGGGAAAACGCTTGGTAAGATTCTGTAATACTACTTTCATTGAAGGATGGTTCCTTTCTTCGCCCTTTTACTCTAAATTTAGTATATTTTTATTTCCCATTTGAGTCATTTTAGATTATATTATTATAGTGGGAAAAAGAAAAGACATATAAAACCATAAATTTGAGAGGGATCTGACATGAGAGACACCATTGATGATGCTTTGAACGCCATTATGGGCGTAAGGAGCAACTACACGCTTGATGAGATAGAAGAAGCCAAGAAACTCAAGAAGAAAAACGGCGGGACCTTAATGGACAATCTGGCTGCCGTTACCGGAAGGACCCTTCCTTCCATGAGTTCCCTTATAGAAGAGAACGAAAAACTTGTAAAGCTCAATAAACAGCTGGATTCTTTTTCCGGCGAGCTTAAGGACTATACATCGGAGAACGCTAAGATCTCCGACGAAAAGCCTCATGACACCATTTCCGATTCCGATGCCCTGAAGGAATTTGCGGGAGTGGAGGAAGCCGTCAAAGAGAAGGTCTTCGGACAGGATGATTTCATAAAGAAGCTTACCATCGCCTTTAAGCGCCCCTTGGTGCTGGCACCCGAAACCGGAGTAAAGAACTGCTTTTATATTACCGGCGGCACCTGCACCGGTAAGCACCATGCTTTAAAGACCATGGTCTCCGAACTTGACAAAAGAAAGATCATAAAGTCCGGCGAGATCCGAACCATCGACCTTTCCGCTTATCCTTCCGCTGCGGAAGAAAAGCTTTTCCTCCAGGATCTGTATTCGGCCCTTAATTCAAGTGCGTCGGTGATCCTGTTTGAAAACTTTTCCGAATGCCACACCTCCATGCTTTCAAGGCTTACGGAACTTGTTACCAAGGGCAAGTGCTCTCTTTCCGAGCGCTATGTTTCCCAGAACGGTAATCTGGTAAGCGTAAACAATGCCCTGGCGGGCGAATCCGTGGGAGAACTTTCGGCCAACGGAAAGTATCTTGTATTTATCAGCGACAAATCGGTCACCAAGCTTGCGGACAAGATGGGTGCACCTTTCATAAACGGTCTCGGGGATATCTGTGAGACCGCAAAGCTTGACAGAGAGTCCTTTGAGAAGATATCGAAGAACGAACTGTCTGAGCTTAAGGACATTGCCAAGAAACGCTGCGGCTTTGAAGTCAGCGAGGACGAGGAGTTCCTTTCCTACAGCCTTACCATGGCGGAAAAACAGGCGGGATTAAAGGGTATCCTTGCTTTTTACGATGATGTCTTAAAGGGTCTTGCACAGTTACGACTGGAGGGGGATTACCCCACCGACACAAAGCTTCTCCTGGATGTTGAGGACGGAAGGGTATTTGCGGTCATCGGCGAAGAAAGAGTGGAGCTTTTCAAGATCCTTCCCGGAAAATATACCGGCGAGCTTGAGGAAGTCAAGAAAGAACTTGATAATATCGTGGGACTTACGGAGATCAAGGAATATATCTTAAGCCTTGAGGAATACTACGGTGTCCAGAAGATGCGTAAAGAGGCCGGACTCAAGGCCGGTGAGGTCAGCAAGCACATGATCTTCACAGGTAACCCGGGAACCGGTAAGACCACCATTGCCAGAGTCATAAGCAGATATCTTAAGGCCATCGGCGTGCTTTCCGGCGGACAGCTGGTGGAGGTTTCCAGAGCCGATCTGGTGGGCAAATATGTGGGTCATACCGCACCTCTTACCCAGAATGTCATCAATTCCGCTCTGGGCGGCGTGCTCTTTATCGACGAGGCCTACAGCCTGTATCGCGGCAAGGACGACAGCTTTGGACTGGAGGCCATCGATACTCTTGTTAAGGGAATAGAAGACAACCGTGATGACCTTATCGTTATCCTTGCGGGCTATTCCAAGGAAATGGAGCAATTCCTCACTTCCAACTCGGGACTTAAGAGCCGTTTCCCCAACGTTATCAATTTCCCGGATTATACCGGTCAGGAACTTTTGGATATAGCAAAGATCACCGCAAAGTCAAAGGGCTATGTGATCGATGAGGGAGCCCTTACTCCTTTGCTTGCATATTTCAATGCCGTTCAGGCCCTTCGCCCCGACGATGCGGGTAACGGACGTCTGGTGCGCAATAAGATCGAAGAGGCTGTGCTCAATCAGTCAAAGAGACTCATAAAGGACCGCGGTGCGGATCTTTCCACACTCATTTCCGATGACTTCGATCTTACCGATGTGGCGGGGTGAAACTGAGCAATGGCTGTGGAGTTGACCTGCGATAATTTTGATCTTGAACAGACTGCGGAGAGCGGTCAGTGCTTCAGATGGCGTAAGATTTCCGACGGGGAGTACCTTATCCCCGCTTTTGGCAGGGCTTTGAAGGTTAAACAGGACGGAAACAGGTTTTCTTTTTCCTGTGATGACAAAGAATGGAAAGAGATCTGGAAGGATTATTTCGATTTTGAAAGAGACTACGGAAAGATCGGGGAGTGCATCAAAAGATCCGGAGACGGACACCTTGCGGAGTGCTTCGAAAAGGGATGCGGCATCAGAGTCCTGTCGCAGGATCTCTGGGAGATGATCGTTTCCTTCATGATATCTCAAAATAACAATATCCCAAGGATCAGGGGCAGTATCGAAAAGATATGCGCTCTTGCGGGCAAGCGGATCGAAGGCACGGATGTGTATGCTTTTCCGGGGCCCTCGGATCTTTCTCCCGGGGCTTTTGACGATGCTTCGCTGGGCCTTGGCTACAGAGCCGGGTATCTTAAGGAGATGTTTGAATACACCGCCGAAAATCCGGAGTGGCTCGAAGGATTAAAGAAACTTTCCTATGAAGAAGCAAGAAAGCTCCTTATCTCAAAGAAGGGGATCGGACCCAAGGTGGCGGATTG
>JAEEGT010000049.1 GCA_016280465.1 Lachnospiraceae bacterium
AGCGAGAGCCAATCAGAGAGCCGGTAAGCACATCATCACCACGAAAGTCGAGCATCCGGCGGTACTTAAGACCTTCGAATACCTTGAAAAAGAAGGTTTTGAGACGGATTATCTGGGAGTTGACGAACTTGGCAGGATCAGTCTTGAGGAATTAAAGAGTAAACTCAGACCCGATACCATACTGGTTTCTGTAATGCACACCAACAACGAGGTGGGCGCAGTTGAACCCGTTGCCGAGGCGGGAGCGATCATCAAAGGCTACAATCCCAAGATCCTCTTCCATGTGGACGCGGTCCAGGGCTTCGGTAAAGCCGAGATCATCCCTTCAAAAGCCCACATTGATCTTATGAGTATCAGTTCCCACAAGATACACGGCCCCAAGGGCGTGGGAGTTCTTTATGTAAAAGACGGTGTGCGACTCATTCCCATTTCCTACGGCGGCGGTCAGCAGGAAGGCTTAAGATCCGGCACCTTGAATGTTCCCGGTATCGCAGGAATGGGACTTGCGGCGGAAATGATCACTAAGGATCTGCCCTCTAAGCGGGAGCGACTTTTCGATATCAAGAACAGCTTTCTTAAGCAGGTTTCAAAAATACCGGGTCTCAAGGTCAACGGGTGTGAGAGAACCGAAAGCGGTGACTTTAATGTCAAAGAAACCGCACCTCACATAATAAACATTTCCGTTCCGGGCATGCGAAGCGAAGTCATGCTCCATGCTCTGGAGGAACAGGGAATATACGTATCTGCAGGCAGTGCATGTTCTTCTCACAGCAAGAAGGAGTCTTCAACTCTCAAAGCCATGGGTGCAACTGCTGCGGAAATGGACGGAGCCCTCAGATTCAGCATGTCCGAAGCCACAACTTTGGAAGACATGAACACAGCCGCAGAAGCTCTTAAGGCTGTGGTGGATAAATTCGGTAAATACATTCGAAACTGATCTGTACCAAAGGGGCAGCGAAATTAGCCCCCCAAATACGGATCCAAGGCAAAAGAAAGGTTTTGCGATGTTTTCTTCATTTTTGATCAAATACGCTGAGATCGGCGTAAAAGGAAAAAACAGATATATCTTCGAGGATGCCCTGGTGCATCAGATCAAGTGTGCGCTTAAAGGGTGTGAGGGCAGTTTCAGGGTTTCCAAAACACCCGGCCGTATTTTTCTTGATTCCGGAAGTGATTTTGACTACGACGAGGTCATAGACAGGCTCAAGCACGTTTTCGGTATCTGGGGGATCTGCCCCATGGTCCGGCTTGAAAACATGCCCCCTGAGGAACTTTATGCCGAAGTTATCAAGTATTTCGGAGAGACTTATCCCGACAGAAATAAAACCTTCAAGGTAAGCGCAAGACGCGCCAACAAGAGCTATCCCCTTGACTCAATGGAATTAAATGCCAAGGTGGGCGAGGCTCTTTTAAAGGCATATCCGGAACTTAAGGTAGATGTTCACGAGCCCGAGATAAACGTCACCGTTGAAGTGAGAGAACAGATCTTTCTTTATTCCGAGATGATCCCGGGACCCGGCGGACTTCCCATCGGCACCAACGGAAAATCCATGCTCCTTCTTTCGGGTGGTATAGATTCCCCCGTTGCGGGCTGGATGATCGCAAAGCGCGGCGTTAAGATCGATGCCGTTTATTTCCATGCGCCCCCTTACACCAGCGAGCGCGCAAAACAGAAGGTTGTGGACCTTGCAAAGTACGTATCGAAGTACACAGGTCCCATAAACCTCCACGTCATCAATTTTACCGATATCCAGCTTTATATCTATGAGCAGTGCCCTCATGATGAGCTTACTATCATCATGCGAAGATATATGATGAAACTGGCTGAGGCCATCGCCATCGAGAATGACTGCCAGGGACTTATCACCGGAGAGAGCATCGGTCAGGTTGCGAGCCAGACCACCCACTCACTGCTTGTTACCAACGAAGTCTGCACCCTGCCTGTGTTCAGGCCCCTGATCGGCTTTGACAAAGAAGATATTGTGGCTATTTCCAAGAAGATCGACACCTACGAGACCAGTGTCCTCCCTTTTGAGGACTGCTGCACCATATTCGTGGCTAAGCACCCTGTTACCAAGCCCCTTCTTTCTGCTATTAAAAAGCACGAAACATCCTTAAGTGAAAAGATTGACGAATTGTTCAAGACTGCACTTGAGACAAGAGAGATAATAGAAGTTACACCGTACTAACATCTAAAGAAAAAAACCCGAAAGGCATATGCTCTTTCGGTGATCTGCAGGTTGAAGTATTGATAGTTGTTTGTTGTCGGTTCGACTGATATTCGGGGCGCCGCAATGGGCGCCCTGAAATCATATCAATTCAAAAATTAAAGCATGTAAGGCTTGAGGATCTCAAGAACTTCCTCGGTGCCGCCCTCAGCGTGGATGTTCAAGTCGATGGGCTTGGAAAGATCCAGACTGAAGATACCCATAATGGATTTAGCGTCGATCACGTATCTTCCGGATACAAGATCGAAATCGTAATCAAACTTGGTGATGTCATTAACAAAGGATTTAACCTTGTCGATGGAATTTAAAGAAATCTGAACTGTTTTCATTGGTAGTATACCTCCTTAAGTTTGACTTCAACCTTCTTGTTTATCATATTTAAAAGAAATGCGTTTGTCAATGATAAATGCTTAACAAAAAAACACGGAGAAATAATGAGAACTGTAGCATTTCACAACTTGGGCTGCAAAGTTAACGCATACGAGATTGATATAATTCAACAAAAATTTACGGAAAACGGTTTCCGAGTTGTGCCATTTAGTCAAAAAGCGGACGTTTATGTGATAAATACCTGCACTGTAACAAGCATTGCCGACAGAAAAAGCCGTCAGATGTTACACAGGGCCAAAGAAAAAAATCCCGATGCCATAGTCATTGCCACCGGCTGTTATGTGCAGACCGATACCGAAAAGGTGCTTTCTGACCCGGCTGTAGACATAGCGGTTGGTAATAATTTAAAGGGTGAGATAGTAGAGATCCTGAAGGAATTCGAGGCTCAGCGTGAAGCGGCGTCTCAAAGTACCGGCACTGCCGTGTGCGTAAAGAAAGATTTGCGGGATACAGAAAAGCCTGATGGGACTGCAGGCGGCGAGTCGGAGCCGGATACGGTCGTTGAATCCGACAGAAATGCCGATACTCATTACGCCTTCAACAAAATCATCGACATTAACAAGCCCTGCCCCTATGAAGACATGATGCTTACTGAGACCGCAGACCGCACCAGAGCCTATATCAAGATCCAGGACGGCTGCAACCAGTTTTGTTCTTATTGCCTGATCCCCTATGCCAGAGGCCGGGTCAGGAGCCGCGATATGGAGGATATCCTCGAGGAGATCCGTCTTATTACGAAAAAAGGGTACGAAGAGATAGTCCTTACGGGGATCCACGTAAGCTCCTACGGGATCACAAGTCCCAACGACCTGTCACAGAACAGGCTGGGAGAGCTCCTTACAAAGATCCAGGAAATTGAAACGGTAAAAAGGATCCGTTTAAGCTCACTCGAACCCAGAGTCGTGACCGACGAATTCGCAAAGACCATCGGAGGACTTTCGAAGCTCTGTCCCCACTTCCATCTCTCCCTTCAGAGCGGCTGTGATGCAACGCTTAAGCGAATGAACCGTCATTATACCGCCGCAGAATTTAAAGCCGGCGTGGAAAGACTCAGAAAAGCCTTCAAAGACCCTGCCATCACCACCGATGTTATAGTGGGCTTCCCGGGAGAGACCGATGGGGACTTCGAGGAATCTTACAG
>JAEEGT010000050.1 GCA_016280465.1 Lachnospiraceae bacterium
GATCGATCCCGAGAAGATCGGTGATGTTGTTGGACAGAAGGGTAAGACCATCAACGCAATCATCGCTCAGACCGGTGTTAAGATCGACATTACCGATGACGGTATGGTAAGCGTTTGCGGTACCGACAAGGATATGATCAACAAGGCTTGCGAGCTTATCAATACAATAGTTTCCGACTTCGTAGAGGGCGAGATCTACAAGGGAACCGTAGTAAGCATCAAGGAATTCGGTGCATTCATCGAGTTTGCACCCGGCAAGGAAGGCATGGTTCATATTTCCAAGATCGCCAAAGAGCGTATCGACCATGTTGAAGATGTTCTCACTCTTGGAGACAAGGTTACCGTTAAGTGCCTTGGCAAGGACAAGATGGGCCGCATCAGCTTCTCCATCAAGGATGCTATGCAGTAAATGATCTTTATTACCCCGGCGGAGTGTGTTCTGCCGGGGTTTTTATCTTTTTTGTGAAGGTAGGATCCCTTACAAAACATCGGAGTTTGTCAATGAAAAAATATGCTTCAAAACTTATCTGCACCCTGGCATGCGCCCTTCTGATCCTTACGGATCAGCTGACAAAGAACTGGATCGCGGCGAATCTTAAGGGCAGGGACAACATTGTCTGGATAAAGAACGTATTCGAGCTTGAATATCTCGAGAACAACGGGGCTGCTTTTTCCAGTTTTATGGGAAAGCAGGGATTTCTCATAACCCTTACGATCATTGTTACCGTCATTGCGGTATTTGAGTTTGTAAGGATCCCCGAGTCAAAGCGCTACGGCTGGCTTCATGCGGCCTTTACGCTGCTTATTTCGGGGGCTCTCGGGAATCTCATCGACAGGGTAAAACAGGGTTATGTTGTGGACTTTTTCTACTTTGTTCCCATCAACTTTCCCAGGTTCAATGTGGCGGATATCTGTGTAACACTGGCAGTTCCCATCTTTTTGATACTTTTCTTCTTCGTATACAAGGAAGAAGAAACCGAGTTTCTTTTTAAATTCAAAAAGACAGAAAAAACTTCTGAATGACGGTCGGATAGGAGGGTTACGTATGAAAAGAGTATTTATTATTGTCCTTGACAGCTACGGCTGCGGCGCCATGCCCGATGCAAAGGAATTCGGCGACGAAGGCGTGAGCACCATCAAAAGTGTAGCGAGTGCTTCCTGCTTTAACGCACCGAACCTTAAAAAGCTGGGTCTTTTCAACATAGACGGTGTTGATCTTGAACCCAAGGAATCAAATCCCACAGGGGCTTACTGCAGACTTTCCGAAGCCTCCAAGGGCAAAGATACAACCACCGGACACTGGGAGATTGCGGGGATCCAGTCCCTTGTTCCTTTTCCCACGTATCCTGACGGCTTCCCGCAGGATCTGCTGGATGAGTTTACGAAGGCAGTGGGCCGCGGCGTTCTTTGTAACAAGCCTTATTCCGGTACCGTGGTCATCAACGACTACGGAGACGAGCATGTAAAGACCGGAGATCTGATCGTATATACCTCTGCGGATTCCGTATTCCAGATCGCTGCCCATGAGGACGTGGTTCCCCTTGAGGAGCTTTACGATATCTGCAGAAAAGCACGTAAGATACTTACGGGAAAGCACGGCGTGGGACGTGTCATCGCAAGACCCTTTGTGGGTACCAGCGGCAATTACACAAGAACTCCCCATCGCCATGACTTTTCTTTGGAGCCTACAGGTACCACCATGCTCGATCAGTTAAAGGCTGCGGGCAAGGATGTGCTTGCGATCGGAAAGATCAATGATATTTTCGCGGGTAAAGGCATCACCGAGTATGTTTACACCTCCGGAAATCCCGAGGGCATCGACCGGACCATTGAATGGGCGGACAGGAACTTTGAAGGCCTTTGCTTTGTAAATCTTGTGGATACGGATATGATCTACGGCCACAGACGCGACATAGAAGGCTATGCCGGGGCTATTTCATATTTCGATTCCAAGTTGCCTGAAATAATGGGTAAGCTCCGTAAAGACGATATCCTCATGATAACCGCTGACCACGGATGCGATCCCGGATATACAAAGACCACCGACCACACCAGGGAGTACATTCCTCTTCTTGTGTACGGTAATACGATCACACCCGGAAATCTGGGGACCAGGAGCACCTTTGCAGATATCGGGGCAACCGTGCTTAAATACTTCGGGATCAAACCCGAATTCAAGGGAGAATCCCTGTTTTAAGCCCTTTGCAGGCAGTGTACTTCTGCCATGACGGGCATAATGCTTTTTTGAAAGGAATCAAGTTTTTTAATGGGCAGTTTTGATAAAGAAATCAACAGAAGGCGTACTTTTGCCATAATTTCCCACCCCGATGCAGGTAAGACCACCCTCACGGAGAAGTTTCTTCTTTACGGCGGTCAGATCAATCTTGCCGGATCCGTTAAGGGTAAGGCCACCGCAAGACATGCGGTTTCCGACTGGATGGAGATAGAAAAAGAAAGAGGTATATCGGTCACTTCGTCCGTTATGCAGTTTGAGTATGACGGTTTTTGCATCAATATCCTGGATACTCCCGGACACCAGGACTTTTCGGAGGATACATATCGAACCCTGATGGCTGCGGATTCCGCCGTAATGGTCATTGACGGAGCCAAGGGCGTGGAGCCACAGACCCGTAAACTCTTTAAGGTCTGTGCCATGAGAGGCATTCCCATCTTTACTTTTATCAACAAGCTGGACAGAGACGCTCTTGACACCTTTGATCTTCTTGATGATATCGAAAAAGAACTGGGTATAGCCACATGCCCCGTAAACTGGCCCATAGGTTCGGGTAAAGGCTTTAAGGGTGTGTACGACCGAAAGAGCCGCAACGTTGTCACTTATTCCGATACCCAGAAGGGTACCAGGGAAGGACATACGGAGATCGTTTCCCTGGACGATAAGGATGCCGCTCTCAAAGAGATAGGAGAGGATGCCTACGAAAAACTGGAAGGCGAGATCGAGCTTCTGGACGGCGCCAGTGCGGAGTTTGATCTTGACGAGGTCAGAGCCGGAAAGCTTACTCCCGTTTTCTTCGGATCGGCCCTTACCAATTTCGGAGTTGAGATCTTTTTGCAGCATTTCCTTGAGATGACCACCACGCCCCTTCCCAGAAGATCCGAGGATGGAGAGGTTGAGCCTACGGACGATGCTTTTTCCGCATTTGTTTTCAAGATCCAGGCAAACATGAACAAGGCTCACCGCGACAGGATAGCCTTTATGCGTATCTGCTCCGGTAAATTCGAAGCCGACAAAGAAGTTAAGCATGTGCAGGGCGGAAGAAACTTACGTCTTTCCCAGCCCCAGCAGATCATGGCGGATGAAAGAAAGATCCTTTCCGAAGCCTATGCGGGAGATATCATCGGCGTGTTCGATCCCGGTATCTTTTCCATAGGTGACACGGTATGTGCTCCCGGCAAGAACATTAAGTTCGAAGGCATACCTACCTTTGCTCCCGAGCATTTTGCAAGGGTACGCCAGATCGATACCATGAAGCGCAAACAGTTCATCAAGGGTGTTTCACAGATCGCTCAGGAAGGTGCCATCCAGATCTTCCAGGAGCTTAATTCCGGTATGGAAGAGATCATCGTGGGCGTTGTGGGCGTGCTTCAGTTCGACGTGCTCAAATTCAGGCTGGAGAACGAATACAACGTGGAGATCCGCCTTGAGCCCCTTCCTTACGAGCATATCAGGTGGATCGAAAAGTCCGAGACCGATATTGCAAAGCTTACCGGAACTTCCGATATGAAGAAGGTTACGGATCTTAAGGGACGTCCCCTTCTTTTGTTCGTAAATCCCTGGAGCATCGGCATGACCCTTGACCGCAATCCGGGTCTTGAATTATCGGAGTTTGCAAGAAACTGATAAAGTGTGTTATAATTCTTTTTCGGAGGATTCACTATGGATAACGAAAAAACCCTTGATTGCGAAAGCACAGTTAAAATAGCCGGCGACGTTGTAGGCAAGATCGCTGCCATTGCAGCCCTTGAGGTCGAAGGCGTGTCTGCCATGGGCGGAAATATAACATCCGAGCTTCTTTCTAAGGTTGGCATGAAGAACCTTATGAAGAATGTCAAGGTTGAGATCTTAGGTTCCAAAGTCAACATCGGTGTGGCTGTTACCGTGGATTACGGTGTAAGTCTTCCCGGTATTTCCGGAGCGGTTCAGCAGAAGGTCAAGCAGGCTGTGGAGAGCATGACCGGTCTTACCGTTAACACCGTTACCGTCAAGATTTCGGGGATCAGTCTCACAAAGGAGAAATAATGAAAAGAAGCGAAATTCGCGAGATCCTGTTTAAACTTTTGTTTCGTGCGGAATTTAACGATATGAGCGAGATGGAAGAGCAGACCGGACTGTTTTTTAATATCGAGGAGACTGTGGACAAGCACGATGTCTCTCCCGAAGACAGAGATTATATCGGCAAGCGTGAGGCTGCGGTCCTGGCTAAATTTCCCGAGATCGATAAACTTATCGACGAGAAGGCCGAAGGCTGGACCGTAGGGAGAATGGGCAAGGCCGAGCTTACCATTTTACGTCTTGCGGTCTACGAGATCCTTTTCGATGACGATATTCCGGCATCCGTAGCCATTAACGAGGCTGTGGAACTTGCCAAGAAATACGGACAGGATAATTCCGGCAGTTTTGTCAACGGCGTACTTGCCAAGTTTGTAAAATAATATGTTCAAGAACAGGAAAATCTTTAAACGGCCCGATATTGTCGCTGCATTTATTTTCGGGCTTCTTATAGTGCTGAGTCACGTGCTGATCCATCCCGGACAGCGCGATGACGCCTGGTTTGCGGAGGTTTTGAACGACAAAACCCTTCCTGAATATCTGGCCTACAGATACGAAGTTTGGACGGCACGTCTTCTTATCGAAGTTACCCTTGCGGTATTCACAAGGAACCTTTACGTATGGCGGATTGTCAATGTATTCGCCATACTTCTTCTTAGTTATTCCATATCAAAGATAAATGATTTTAAGCACACGGAATTCGTGTTTGTTGCCCTGTGCTTTTTCCCTTGGACCTTCATGCGGGAAACCGGATGGGCCACTACCTTTATCTGCTATATCTGGCCATTTGCCTGCGGAGTATGGTCCCTTTCAGTGCTTAAGGAACTTTACGAGCAAAAGAAAGTTTCCGGTTTCAGGATGATCCTTGCTTTCTTGGCCTTTATTTATGCCGTAAATTTTGAGCAGGTTCTGGTTTTGTTTTTCTGTATCCTCGTTTATGTTCTTATACGGTGCATATATGAGAAGGCAACCCACGCCATTGTGCCAGTAGTAATCCTTCTTGCGGTTGAAATGGGCATGCTGTGCTTTTCCCTTACATGTCCTGGCAACGCATCGAGAACAATGCTTGAATCAGCAGCCCATATGCCTGAGTTTACGGGCTTTAATCTTATAAACAAGGCGGTTCTGGGGCTTAATTCCACGTTTATAAGTTTTTCCCATAAGGATCCGGTTCCTTTTTTGTTTTTCGCGGTTGTTTTCGTATATGCCCTTAAGCGAAAAAGAAAACTGTCTTTCATACTGAATCTTGCTGCTGCGGCCTATTATACGGCGATCTATGCCCTTACGGCCATGCATCTGTTTAAGTATTCGGGAGATGATTTAAGGCTTACGGGAGCTTACCTCTTTTTTATCGCCAATCTGTGTTACGTGGTCATTGTTCTTTTGACCCTTATGTTTCTTACGGACCGGGTGGAGGAAAATCTCCTTCTTTGCACTGTGTTCGGAGCCGGAATGCTTACCAGAGTTATGATGGGTTTTTCACCCACATGCTTTATGTCCGGGCAGAGAACCTACACCTACGTGGACTTTGTCATGCTTTTTGTGACTGTAAGACTGATACTGAATTTGTGTGAGAAAAACCATGAATAGATCCGGAGAATCCTTGGATTTTTACAAAAAAGTCTTTAAACTTGCGCTGCCAATAGCGGCGCAAAGTCTTATTACCATCGGTGTCAACATGCTTGACACCATGATGGTGGGAAGTCTGGGTGACGATCCTCTTTCCGCCACATCTTTGGGAAATTCCTTTATCAGCATATTTCAGATATTCTGCATGGGCCTCGGAATGGGGGCTTCTGTTTTGGTGTCCAGATACTGGGGCATGAAACATTCCTCGGAAACTGACAAAGAAAAAGAAGATGCTTCCCTTGCCCTGAAACAGACCGTGTGCCTGATGTTACGCCTTACCCTTATCCTGGCAACCCTGTTTGCACTGGCAACCTTCTTTATCCCGAACCTTATCATGCGTACCTATACCGATGAAGCTCCCATTATCAAAGACGGCATAAGATATCTGCGTTATTCCGTTGTCACTTATTACTTTGTGGGTCTTTCTCTTGTGGTGACCATAGTGCTTCGAAGCGTGGGACAGGTGCTTTTTCCCCTGCTTGTTTCTATCGGCGCTTTCTTTGTAAACCTCTCCATGAACTATATCCTGATATTCGGTAAATTTGGCGCTCCCAGGCTTGAAGTGGCGGGAGCGGCTCTCGGTACCCTCATAGCCAGAGTCTTCGAGTTTGTCATGATCGTGGGATACCTTCTTTTCTTTGACAGGAAAGTGTTCTTCAGGATAAAGGATCTTTTCATGAAGACAAAGTCCCTGCTGGGAGAATATATCCGCATAAGTATTCCCGTGCTCATCAGTGACGGGATACTGGCTCTTGGAAATAATTCGGTAGCCATGGTCATAGGTCATATCGGCGGGACTTTTGTGGCCGCCAATGCCATTACCAGTGTTACCCAGCAGTTAAGTACGGTGGTCATCTCCGGCGTGAGCCAGGCAGGAGCCATCGTTACGGGTATTACTCTCGGCGAGGGTGACAGAGAGAAGACCATGCGTCAGGGTTACAGGTTCTTTGGCCTCGGACTGGTGCTGGGGCTTTTATCCGCAGGTTTTATCGTGCTTTTCAGCGATCCTATCATCGGTTTTTACAAAAATGTAAGTTCCGAGACCGCGGCGACCGCGAAACAGTTAATGAACGCCATAAGTCTCATACTGGTGTTCCAGGGCACCAACAGCATCATGACAAAGGGCGTGCTCAGAGGCGGCGGAGACACAAAGATTTTGATGCTGGCGGACAATATATTTCTGTGGATACTCGCAATTCCCCTGGGGATACTGGCGGGGTTTGTGTTCCATATGTCCGCATTCTGGATCTATATATTCTTAAAGTCGGATCAGATCGTAAAGACCTTCTGGTCCTTCCTAAGGCTACGGAGTCGTAAATGGATCAAAAAGATCTCTACAGGTGAACCCCAAAAAGCATGACGGATTCATTTATTATTAAGACTTCCTTCCCAAATCCACCCTTTAAATAACCCTCAGTGTGTGATAACATAATATTTATCATGTCAGAGCATTTTAGGGGATACTGTGCCCTTTTAAAGTTAAGGAGATGATTTTATTATGAGTTTTAAGGATGAGCTTGATGCCAGGGTCGCTAAGGTCAACGATCTGCTTGAAGGAGTGCTTAAGATTGATGCGGGACTTGCCGAGCCCCTTATGGAGGCAATGCGATACAGCGTATTTTCTCCCGGCAAGAGACTTCGCCCCATAATCATGGAGGAGACTGCAGCGCTATTTGACAGGGATGCCAAGGAATTGCCCTATTTTATGGCCGCTCTTGAGCTGATCCATTCTTATTCCCTTGTTCACGATGATATGCCCTGTATGGACAACGATGAGTTCAGACGGGGAAGGAAGACCACACATGCCGAGTATGGCGAGGACATTGCCCTTCTTGCCGGCGACGGCCTTCTGAATTTTGCTTATGAGACCGCAGCCGCTGCTTTTAACAATACGGATGATTATAACAGAGTGGCCCGCTGCATGCAGGTGCTTACCCGCAAGGCCGGTATTTTCGGCATGGTTGGCGGACAGTCCGTTGATGTTCTCAGTACCAAAGCAGGTTCTCTTTCCGAATCGGAACTTTTATACATGCATAAAAAGAAAACCGGTGCACTTATCGAGGCTGCCATGATGATAGGCGGCATTCTCGGCGGTGCCACCAGGGATGAGATAGAAGATCTTAAGTCCGCAGCCAAGAATATCGGACTTGCTTTCCAGATCCGCGACGACATCCTCGATGTTGAAGGCGAATTCGAAAAGCTGGGCAAAGCCGTTCATTCCGACAGTGTCAGGAACATGGATACCTATGTGACGATCTACGGTATGGACAAAGCCAAGGCCGATGTCAAGGCCTATTCCGACGATGCTCTTGAGACCATCGCATCCTTCGGACGAAGAAACGAATTCCTGGAAGAACTGATCCAGAGTCTTATTAACCGGGACAGGTAGATACATGCTTTTAGACCTGATTGAAAAAGAAAACGATATAAAGAAGATCCCGGAAGAAGACTGGCCCAGACTTTCCGAGGAGATCAGACAGTTCCTCATTGAAAAGATAAGTGTTTCCGGCGGACATCTGGGATCGAATCTCGGTACAGTGGAGCTTACCATGGCTCTGCACCTTGCTTTTGATCTTCCCAAGGATAAGATCATCTGGGACGTGGGACATCAGTCTTATACCCACAAACTCCTTACAGGGCGGAGAGAAGGCTTTGATTCCCTTCGAAAGTACGGCGGAATGGCAGGCTTTCCGAAGACCAAAGAGAGCGACTGTGACTGCTTCAATACGGGACACAGCTCCACTTCTTTGTCTGCGGGTCTGGGATTTGTTAAGGCAAGGGATATTACCGGCGGGGACAATTTCGTGGTTTCAGTCATAGGTGACGGCTCCCTTACAGGCGGCATGGCTTACGAAGCCCTTAACAATGCGGGTAAGCTTGTCACAAACTATATAATGATCCTTAATGACAACGAAATGTCCATTTCCGAGAATGTGGGTGGCGTATCAAAGTATCTGAACAGCATACGTTCCAATGTAGGATATCAGGACTTCAAATATGCCATTTATAAGGGACTTATGAACATGCCCGGCGGCGGAGGTATGGTAAAGGGCTTAAGGCGTGCCAAGAGCTCCTTTAAGAACCTGGTGGTTCCCGGAATGTTCTTTGAAGATATGGGTATCACCTATTTGGGCCCTGTGGACGGGCACAATGTCAGGGAAGTGGTCAATGCACTGTATGATGCCAAGCGCATGAAAAAAGCAGTCATTGTCCATGTGGTGACAAAAAAGGGCAAGGGGTATCTTCCCGCGGAGAATCACCCCGCAAGGTTCCACGGAGCCGAACCCTTTGATATAGAGTCGGGACTTCCTTCCCACCCCAGGATCAAGGCCAACTATACGGATATCTTTTCAACCGTCATGGTCAAACTCGGGGAGAGAGACGAGCGGGTCTGCGCCATTACTGCGGCAATGCCCGACGGTACGGGCCTTAAGAGATTCAAGAATGCCCATCCCGACAGGTTTTTCGATGTGGGTATCGCGGAAGAGCACGCCGTGACCTTTGCGGCAGGACTTGCGGCAGGCGGATTAAAGCCGGTGGTGGCCATTTATTCTTCCTTCCTGCAAAGAGCCTACGATCAGATACTTCACGATGTTTGCTTACAGAATCTGCCTGTGGTATTTGCCATAGACAGGGCGGGTATCGTTGGTTCCGACGGCGAGACCCATCAGGGAATATTTGATATTTCTTTTCTTTCAAGCATACCGGGCCTTACGGTCATGGCTCCCAAAAATAAATGGGAATTGTCGGACATGCTGAAATTTGCTCTTTCACTTAATGCACCCGTGGCTGTCAGATATCCCAGAGGCGAAGCCTACGACGGACTTGAGGACAAGCGTGAACCCCTTGAACTTGGCAGGAGCGAGATGCTTTTCAAAGAATCCGATATAGCCGTTATTGCGCTTGGTTCCATGGTAAAGACCGGCGAAAGGGTCAGAGAAAACCTTAAGGCACGGGGATATTCCTGCACTCTGGTCAATGCCAGATTCGCAAATCCCATCGATGGTGATATGCTCCGTGAATTAAGCCGTGATCATAAGCTTTTGGTCACTCTCGAGGAGAATGTGAAGAGCGGAGGTTTCGGTGAGAGAACAAGGCAGCTTCTTTACGATGAAGGCATTGGGACCGAGCTTCTTTGTATCAGCATTCCCGATGAATTTGTGGAACACGGGAATCCCGAAGTCCTTAAAAAAGCAGTCGGCATAGATGCCGACACCATCACCGAAAAGATCCTTAAAGCATACGGGAGTTTACTGAAAACATGAAAGAAAGACTAGATGTGCTCGTTACGGAAGGCGGGTTCGCTCCTTCGAGAGAGAAGGCCAAAGCCCTGATAATGAGCGGCAACGTGTTCGTAAACGGTCAGCGTGAGGACAAGGCAGGCACCACCTTTGAAAGGGAAGGCATTAAGATCGAGGTTAAGGGCGGTGAACTTAAATATGTGAGCCGCGGCGGCCTTAAACTGGAAAAAGCACTTAAAGTGTTCCCCATAGATCTTAATGGCTGTGTATGCATGGATATAGGCGCCTCCACAGGGGGCTTCACCGACTGCATGCTTCAGAACGGGGCAAAGAAGGTGTTTTCCATCGATGTGGGACACGGCCAGTTGGATTGGAAGTTAAGAAATGATGAGAGAGTGGTCTGCATGGAGAAGACCAACTTCAGATATACCACTCCCGAGGATATAGGAGAAGAACCGGATTTCGCTTCCGTGGATGTTTCTTTTATTTCCCTTACAAAGATCTTAGAACCTGCTTATAATATAATAAAGGACAAAGCATATATGGTCTGCCTCATCAAACCCCAGTTTGAAGCGGGGCGTGAGGAGGTCGGCAAAAAGGGTGTTGTCCGGGACAAGGCTGTGCATTTAAGTGTCATCCGTAAGGTTGCGGACTATGCAAAGAGCCTGGGCTTTTCCCTCAAAGGTCTTGATTATTCACCCATACGGGGACCTGAAGGCAACATTGAATATCTGCTTTACATCCGTAAATCCGATGAAGAATCCATCAACATGGACGAGGTTTACATAACAAACATTATTAACTCGGCACACGACGAGCTTGACAGATAGCGAGGTATAATATGGAACGTTTTTTGATCCGTACCAATGAATCCAAGGATGAAAATCTCAAGGTCACAAACAGTATAGCGGACTTTCTCAAAGAAAAGGGAAAGACCGTAGTCATCGAATCTATGGATGATGCAAAGATATACGGCAAGGAGGTTTCCGCTTCCTTCAAGGAAGAAGAAAGACCCGATGCCATCATAGTCCTGGGCGGAGACGGAACCATGCTTCGTGCCGCAAGAGACTTCGTGGAAGAGGAGATACCCCTTCTTGGCGTTAATCTCGGAGGTCTGGGCTATCTTACGGAAGTTGACAGAGATAATATCTTTCCTGCCCTTGAAAAGCTGACGGCGGGAGATTTCTTCATCGAAGAAAGAATGATGCTGGAAGGAAGCGTGATCCGTGACAAGGCACCCGTAGCCCACGCTACGGCCCTTAACGATATTGCTGTCTTAAAGTCACAGCCCTTCAGAGCCATCAATTTCGATGTATATGTTAACGGGATGTTCTTAAAATCCTACAGTGCCGACGGTATCGTGGTTTCCACTCCCACAGGATCCACCGGTTACAACCTGTCTGCGGGTGGCCCCATTGTTGAGCCCGGAGCGGACCTTTTGGTCCTTACTCCCGTATGCCCGCATACCATGAATTCCAGAAGCATCGTGCTTTCGGGGGAGGATGAGATCCTTATCGAGATAAAGGATGCAAAGAACGGCGGAGAACAGCCTGCTTTTGCCATGTCCGACGGAGCATCACATTTTGAACTTACAACAGGCGACGGCTTTGTAATGAGAAGATCCGACCGCCGTACAAGGATCGTGAAACTTAACAGAGAGAGCTTCCTTGAGGTTCTCAAGTCCAAGATGAGTTAAATCTATGAAGAATAACAGGCAAAAACGGATAATCGAACTGATAGAGAATTATGAGATCTGCACCCAGGAGGAACTGGCGGAAAGATTGAAGGCGGAGGGCTTTAAGGTTACCCAGGCCACGGTTTCAAGGGATATAAGGACCCTTTCCGTGTACAAAAAGGCCATCGGTGACGGAAGGCAGAAGTATGCCGTTGAGAAGGATAACGACCATACTCTTGACGGCAAATACAAGCGTGTGCTCCGCGACGGGTTTGTGTCCATCGACATGGCACAGAATATCCTGGTTATCAAGACGGTTTCCGGTATGGCCATGGCAGTGGCCGCAGCGGTGGATGCCATGAATTTTAAGGAGATCGTGGGTACCATTGCGGGCGATGATACCATCATGATGGCAATAAAGACGGTTGAGGATACCAAGGCCGTGATGAACAAGATCAATCGCCTTATCAGCGAGTAAATACAGAATCCGGGGAGAGACTGGAGGAGTATGTTAGAAGAAATCCATGTAAAGAATCTTGCTCTCATCGAGGAGAGCAGGATAGAATTCGGCAAGGGGTTAAATATCCTTACCGGAGAAACGGGTGCGGGTAAATCCGTGCTTTTGGGGTCCGTAAATCTTGCTCTCGGTGCAAGGGCAGATAAGGATCTTATCAGGACCGGGGCGGAGGAGGCCTCGGTATCTCTTGTTTTCAGTTTGAGTGACGATGTAAGGGCACTTCTTTCTGATTGGGACATTCCCTGTGACGACGATTCCGTCATGATCTCAAGAAAATTTTCAGCAACAAAAAATGTATTTAAGATAAACGGTGAACCCTCCAATGCAAGAAGGGTCAAAGAACTTGCCGAGCTTCTTATAGATATCCACGGGCAGCACGAGCACCAGTCGCTTCTCAGTACCGTACGTCAGCTTGAAATGCTGGATGCTTTCGGCGGAAAAAAGGTGTCGGAGGCAAAACTTGAGGTACGTAAAGCAGCCGAGAGACTTCTTGCACTTGATGAAGAGCTTGAGGAGCTTAATTCAAAGCAGAGAGAACGAAACCGTGAAACAGACCTTCTTCAGTATGAGGTCAACGAGATAGATTCCGCAAATATCGTTATCGGTGAGGATACAGAACTTGAGGAAAGATACCGCATGATGGTTTCTTCCGAGAAGCTTATGGAGCATTTGAGCGAAGCCATGAACCTCCTTGCGGGAGAGGGCATGGAAAGCGCCGGCAGCATGATCTCAAGGTCCATTCAGGCTTTGAACCGTGCAGGCAGCGATTCTTCGGAAATATCCTCCATTGCCTCAAAACTTTCGGATGCTGAGGCTCTTATAGGGGATTCCGCCATTGAACTTTCTAGGTTTCTTGGCAAACTTGAGTTTTCGCCGGAAGAGTTTTCGGAGACGGAGGAGCGGTTAAACCTCCTTAATTCCTTAAAGAACAGATTCGGGGACGATCTTGAGACCGTTCTTAAATACAGGGATGAAAAAGAAACGGAGCTTGAAAAACTCCTTAATCTTGAGGAATACCTTCAAAAGACCCAAAAGTTAAGAGACGAAGCTCTCAAAGCCTACAGGGCGGCGGCAGGGGAATTGACACGCCTTCGTACCGGGGCTTCCAAGGCCTTTTCAGAAAAGCTTTTGGCCGAGCTTAAGGAATTAAGCTTCCCTGACGTGAGATTTGAGATCGCCATAGATTCCGATGAAGAAAAGATTTCCGCAAACGGCTTTGATTCCGTTGAATTTATGATATCCGCAAATCTCGGGGAACCCATAAAGCCCATGAAGAACGTTTCAAGCGGCGGTGAGCTTTCCAGGATCATGCTTGGGATCAAGACGATCCTTGCGGGCGAGGACGGTATCGATGCCCTGATATTCGATGAGATCGATGCGGGGATCAGCGGCCGTACCGCATGGGAAGTGGCAAGGAAGTTAAACAGGCTTTCTAAAGAACATCAGGTCATTGCCATAACACATCTTGCCCAGATCGCTGCCATGGCGGATACCCATTTTGAAATATCCAAGGAAAGCTCTGCCGGCAAGACCGTTACCGATATACGAAAGCTCGATCGTGACGGCGAGATCGGAGAACTTGCAAGATTGCTTGGAACAAACGAGGCGGGGGAAGCAACCCTTACCAATGCTAAGGAGTTAAAGGAACGGGCGGATGCCGAAAAGAAATGATCATATAAATGTCAGCAGAATATTGTTTTACGGGATGACGGCCCTGTACTTTTGCCTGCTTTGGTATCTGTTTTATTCGGAACTGGCGGTATATCCCACGGATCCGAATTACAGGTTTGAATCCGATACCTATGTACACGTGAAGTTTGCTCTTCATGACGGGTTCTTTCACAGCCTGAGCGCTTTTGTGTATCTGGCTCTTTCAAAGCTTCCTTTTGTGAATTACACGGTTTCCGCATTGCTTGCGCTCATTACTGCGGGGACTGTGATCCTTACGGAAAGGCTTATAAGGATCCTTCCGGGGGCAGAAGATATGCCTTCATGGATGGTTTACATAACTTCGTTTGCCTTTAATCTTGTCATGGGCTTTTATGTGCCCTTTATTAACAAACAGCACTATATCGGCTATGAAAACGCAAACTTGTGGCACAATTCCACATATATCTTCATGCGGTTCTTTGCCGTACTTACGGTGTATTATTTTATCCTTCTCTATAAAAAGCCACGGGAATTTTCTGCCCGTACCTGGATCTTATTTACTCTTTCCATGTTGCTTGGGACAGCTTTTAAAGCCAGCTTCTTTACGGTCTTTGCACCATTTCTTGCGGTGGTGCTTCTGACGGATCTTGTGACCAAAAGACTGCACTTTAAAAGTGTATTCATCATCGCATTATCGGTTCTGCCGTCATTGATCGTAATGGCTTTGCAAAGTGCGGTGCTATTTAACGGTGCGGAAAAAACAAGTATCGTGATATCACCCTTTACCACCTTTTCACAGAGAGGGGATCATCCCAAGGTAACCCTTGTACTGTCGGTCCTTTTTCTGATCTCGGTGCTTGTGTTTAACCTTAAGAACATCTTTAATGACAGAGCCTACGGTCTTTCCGTCCTCTTTTATGCCATCGGTTTTCTGGAAGCCTTTCTTTTTGCGGAATCCGGTGCCAGAAGCCTTGATTCAAACTTCATGTGGGGCTATTCTTCGGCACTTTTCTTTGCCTTTATCTTTGCCTTTGTACGTGGGTATAAAAGCTTTAAAGAGGGCTGTGCACCAAAATGGCTGTTTGCACTCCAGAGTCTGATCCTTTTCTGGCACGCCGTCAGCGGTGTATGGCATTTTGTCCTTCTTTTGCAAGGATTTACATATTTTGCGTAAAGGTCTATAATTACTGTAATAACCTTTGGGAGGTTTGTTTGCATGAAAAAGATTCTTTTTGTTGCTTCAGAGGGTGTTCCCTTTATCAAGACCGGCGGACTGGCCGATGTTGTGGGCTCTCTTCCCAAATGTATCGATAAGAAATATTTTGATGTCAGGGTGATCATTCCGAAGTACGCCTGCATGCGGCAGGAAGTTAAGGACAAGATGGAATATGTCACCCATTTTTACATGGATTATAACTGGAAGAACGAGTATGTGGGTGTCCTTACCGCCAAAGCGGACGGAGTTACCTACTACTTTATCGACAGTGAATACTATTTTAACGGTTTTAAGCCCTACAGTGACGATCCCCTTTTTGAGATCGAAAAGTACGCTTATTTTTCCAAGGCCGTGCTTTCAACTTTACCTCTCATAGATTTCAGACCCGATGTGATCCACTGCCATGACTGGCAGACCGGTCTTGTTCCCGTATACCTTAAAGAGCGTTTTCAGGGTTCCGATTTCTATCACGGTATCAAATGTGTCATGACCATCCATAACCTTAAATTTCAGGGTAAATGGGGTGTCAAGGACGTACAGAACATTACGGGATTATCTGATTATTTCTTTACTTCCGACAAACTGGAAGCCTATAAAGATGCAAACCTTTTAAAGGGCGGGCTGGTCTATGCCGATGCCATAACAACCGTCAGTGCCACCTATGCCCAGGAGATCATGACGGATTTCTACGGAGAGGGTCTCAACGGTCTTCTTGCCGCAAGGAGCGGAGATCTTCGTGGTATCGTCAACGGCATTGATTACGAAGAATATGACCCTGCCAATGACAAATTCTTGAAATATCCCTTTGATGCCATTACCTTCCGTAAAGAGAAGCAGAAGAACAAAACGGCTCTTCAGGCCGAACTGGGGCTGGCGGTAGGTGCCAAGAACATGATGATCGGTATCATTTCAAGACTTACGGATCAGAAGGGTCTCGATCTTGTGTCCTACATGATGGATGAACTCTGTCAGGACAATGTTCAGATCGTTGTTGTGGGCACCGGTGAAGAACGATACGAGAACATGTTCAGACACTTTGCCTGGAAGTACCCGGATAAGGTATCAGCGAACATTTATTATTCCGAAGAACTGGCTCACAAGGTCTATGCTTCCTGCGATGCCTTTCTTATGCCTTCACTCTTTGAGCCCTGCGGTCTCAGCCAGCTCATAGCTTTAAGGTACGGTACCGTTCCCATTGTCAGAGAGACCGGCGGTCTTCGTGACACCGTTGAGCCTTACAACGAATTTGAGAATAAAGGAACAGGTTTTTCTTTTGCCAATTACAATGCCCATGAGATGCTTTACTGTATCCGCAATGCGGAGCGCATTTACTACGACCGCAAGCGTGAATGGAACAAGATCGTGGACCGCGCCATGGCACAGGATTTCTCCTGGCACAAGAGCGCCCTTAAATACCAGGAAATGTACGACTGGTTGATAGGCTAGGATCCGATGACAGACGCCCGCTTTTGCGGGCGTTTTTTTATGCCCGATTTTTCTGGTGCGGTATGCATAAGAATCTGTTATACTATCGGATATGAGACGATTTGATTGGAAGAAAGCATTATTTTATATATATCTTGCGGTGGTCTATCTTATCACCGTCATAAGACCCTGGCAGCCCGGCGTGGGATTTTTTCGCGGAGGCGTTAATTTTTCCCTGTTCAAGGAGTATATACCCTTTATAAGGAGCGGGAGCTGGTATACTTTCACATATCTGTTTGTGGGAAATATTGTCTGGTTTATCCCCCTGGGCGCCTTTTTCGGGATCTTTGACGCAAAGACGGATATCAGCTTTTCAAAGGGCCTGCTAAGGGCTGTTATTAAGGGATTTTGCCTTTCCTTAAGCATTGAGGTGTTACAGTTTATATTCGGGAAAGGGCTGGCGGAGATCGACGATCTTATCCTCAATACCTTTGGGGTGGCTTTGGGGTATTGCCTGATCTCTTTGCTCTTAAAGATCTTCAAACAAAGAAAACAGGGCGGTAAGACTGCCTAAAAAGATATAAAAGGGGAATTTAAAGAATGGATACATTAAAGGGTAAACATCTGATATTTTTGGGCTCCTCCGTGACTTACGGATCTGCCACGGGAGGAGTTTCTTTTGCCGATTTCATCGTTGAAAACAACGGCTGCACCATGACCAAGGAAGCGGTTTCCGGGACTACCCTTGCGGATGTGGAAGACATATCCTATATCGCAAGATTAAAAAAGATCAGGGATCAGAAGGCAGACCTTTTTATCTGCCAGCTTTCAACCAACGACGCCACAAGAAAGCTTCCTTTGGGAGAAATGTCCGAAGGCTTTGATAAAGAGGGCTTTGATACAAAGACCGTTGCAGGCGCGATAGAATATATACTCGCCTATGCCCGGGAAAAATGGGGATGCCCGGCGGTGTTTTATACCAATCCCCGATATGACAGCGAGATATATGAAGCAATGGTAGCACTTCTTTGTGACATAGCCGCAAAGTGGGATGTTACTTTGGTCAATCTGTGGGATGATCGTAAGATAAACGATTTTACGGATGAAGAGATCAAAAAATTCATGGCAGATCCCATACACCCCACTGTAAAGGGCTATAGGGATATCTGGACGCCGATCTTTGAAAAGGTGCTCGCTAAAGCCCTTGCCTGAGATGGGATAGAACCTGAAAGAAAGAGCGTTAAAATATAATGGCATTTGACGGAATTACTGTATCGGCCTTAAGAAAAGAATTATCCGACAAACTGACCGGGCTCAGGATCGTTAAGATCGCACAGCCCGAAGCGGATGAGATATTACTGAGCATCAAGGGAAATTCCACCCAGTACAGGGTGCTTCTCAGTGTTAATGCGTCTCTTCCATTGGTTTACATAACAGAGGAAAACAAGCCCTCGCCCCAGACGGCACCGGCTTTCTGTATGCTGCTTCGAAAGCATCTGACCAATGCCCGTATTGTTTCCGTGACACAGCCGGGCTTTGAGCGTATCCTTAAGTTTGAGCTGGAGCATCTGGACGAAATGGGAGACCTGCGGCATAAGTTCCTGATTGTGGAGCTTATGGGCAAGTACTCAAATATCATCTTTACCGATGAAGAAGAGACCATCATCGATGCCATCAAGCGTGTGAGCCACAATCTAAGCTCCGTCAGGGAGGTCCTGGCGGGACGGAAATGGTTCATACCCGGAGGCGGTGAAAAAAGAAGGGGCGATGAGTGTACCGAGGCGGATTTCAGCGAAGTTATGTTAACCGCCCACAACCCGGTACAGAAGGCCCTTTACACAAGTTTCGAAGGTATGTCTCCAATCCTTGCATCTGAGCTTTGTTTCAGAGCGGGAGTGGACGGGGATGCCTCGACTTCTTCCTTGAGCGAGGTTGACATAACAAGATTATGGAAGTCCTTTTCGGACTTTTACGAAGGAGTATCAAAGGGTGAATTTGCTCCTGAGATCAGGTATGACGGCAGGACCCCGGTGGAATTTGCGGCTCATGAACTGAGTATTTACGGGGACCTTAAAAGGGTTTCTTTTTCAAGCATCAGTGAGACCCTCAGTGTATTCTACAGTGAAAAGAGTGCAGTACTGAGGATCAGGCAGAAGTCCTCGGATCTTCGAAAGATCACTCAGACAGCCCTTGAACGTAACGTTAAGAAACTGGATCTTCAAAGAAAGCAGCTCGAGGACACCGAGAAGCGCGAAAAATACCGTATTTACGGAGAACTTATTAATACTTACGGCTATACCGTTTCGGACGGGGCTAAGTCCATGGAGGCTGTAAATTATTATAACGGTGAAAATGTTATAATACCATTGGATCCGCAACTTTCTGTCAAGGAAAACGGCAAGCGGTTTTTTGATAAATACGTGAAGCTTAAGCGCACCGCCGAGAGCCTTACGGGTATCATTGAAGAGGTTTCGTCTCAGATCGAGCATTTAAAGAGCATAGAGACCTCTCTTAACCTTGCGGAAACCGAGACGGAACTTACGGAGATAAGAGAAGAACTGTACGATGCGGGCTACATCAAATCAAGACCCAAGACCGACAGGAAAAAGAAAGTCCTTTCGGAGCCCCTGCATTTTGTAAGCTCCGACGGCTTTGATATCTACGTGGGCAAGAACAATTTCCAGAATGACAGGCTCACCTTTGAATTTGCTTCCGGGGGAGACTGGTGGTTTCATGCAAAGAAGATGCCGGGCTCTCACGTGATATTAAAAACCTCCGGCAGGGAAGTGCCGGACCGCGCCTTTGAAGAGGCTGCCAGATATGCGGCCCTTTATTCCGAAGGCAAGAACTCTTCCAAGGTCGAAGTGGATTATACCCTCAAAAAGAACGTTAAGAAACCTGCGGGAGCAAATCCCGGCTTTGTTGTCTATTACACGAACTACTCTATGATGGTGGATCTATGAAGAAAAGCGTTAAAGCGCTGGATGTATTCATAAAAACGGCCTTTGTCGTCATACTGTATTCAATGGCAGCCTTCTTTGTATATTCCGTTTTTACGGGTCCTATAAAGGGTGAGTCCTACATAGGTTCCTTTGAGGATATCGGGTTTAATGAAGGCTGGCACCTTGTGTTTGACGGCGAGGATCTCGGTGAGGTTACCCTCCCCTACAGGGTGGATGCCAAAGAAGGAATGACGGCCGAGCTTACCAATGTTCTTCCCGACACCGTTAAAAGCGGTATGCGTATGTGCTTTCGCTCAATAAGGCAGGATATGACTGTCTATGTGGACGGAGAGGAGCGCGGAAGCTACAGGGCCGATAACTATGATACCAAGAAGACTAAGATCCCCAGTTCTTATTTTCTTATCAATCTTCTTACCAGGGATGCCGGATGTGAGATAAAGATCGTGTTCAAAGCCCAGAACACCGAAAAGAGCGTGTTGGGTGGGATTTCCTATGCTTACGGCAACAATGTCTGGTTTCCCATTATCTCAAGGAGCCTCCTGCTTGTCGTTATAGCAATTAACCTGGTGGTTATCGGAATAGCGACTGTTTTTGTATATTTCTTTATTCAAAAGAAGATCACCGTGGCCAATGCCATTTTGTATCTTGCGGAAACAATGATAGTCACGGGACTTTGGATGATGAGCGAATCGGGGATCAGACAGCTCATCATCAGGTCGCCCTTCTTCAGCAGTGTTTACGCCTATGTTTTCGTGTCCATAATTCCTGTGTTTGCAGGTATGTTTATCAATGAGACCCAGAAGAACAAGTACAGGAACGTATATCTTTTCCTTGAGACGGGAGCCTTGCTCCAGGTTGTCATAAATACAGTATTAAACCTTACGAACATAGTTGAATATCACGATACACTTGCTTTTTCCCATTTCTGGTCCGTGGGACTTGTAAGCTGCGCCTTTGTGACTATCATCAAAGATATCGTCAACAAGCGCATAAAGACCTACTACATGACGGCTATTGGCTTTGCGGTACTGATAGTCTCAAGCGTGCTGGAACTCATCAGTTTCTATCTGAATCCCGGGTATGCTCTGGGTGCTTTCATAGGCATCGGACTTATAGTTTTGCTTGTGACCACCATCCTTCAGGTAGTAAGGGATTCACTTCGCAAGTCCGAAGAAAGACGTCTTTATTCCGAAAAGATGAATAGGGCCACCTTCAGGACCATTGCCGGAACCATTGACGCCAAGGACAGCTATACCGGGGGACATTCCGAGCGTGTGGGTGAATTTGCCAGGAAGATAGCGGAGCGGACAGCAAAGAAATATGCTTTTACCGATGATGATCTTAACCGTATCGAATACATCGGCAAGATGCACGATATCGGCAAAGTAGGGGTACCGGATTCTGTCCTTAACAAGGCGGGAAGGCTTACGGACGAAGAATACAGTCTTATGAAGCAGCATACCGTTATCGGTGCCGATATCCTTAAGAACATCGACAATATTCCCGGACTAATGGAAGGGGTCAGAAACCATCACGAAAGATATGACGGCAAGGGATATCCCGACGGCTTAAAAGGAGAGGAGATCTCCGTATTTGCCAGGATACTCTGCCTTGCGGACTGCTTTGATGCCATGACCTCGGACCGCGTTTACAGGAAGAGACTCTCCAAAGAGCAGGTCATCGAGGAGATAAAAAGAAACCGTGGGACCCAGTTCGATCCTTATCTGGCGGATGAAGTGCTGGATATGATCAATAAGGGAGAACTGGAATGCTGATCTGAAAACCTTGATCTTACGCCGTTTGCACAGCTTTTTTGAAATTCCGGAAGGGCTGTGCAAAAATTTTTTTAAAAACCTATTGACATAGTAGGTGAAATGGTATAAACTCACACCATAGAAATTTGATACGCCGCTTTAAAGCGGTAAACACTGACTGACTTTCAAAGAAAGGAGACGCGGATATGTTCACATTCGAAGCAAAGAAACTTAACGGCATGATGTGTTGTCGAATGTTTATCTCCCGGGCAAGTAAAATGGCCGGTACCTGCGTCTGCCGATGTTGAGGTATCATAGATAACACTGATCTGTCGCCATTTGCCCGGGAGTTTATAACTTACCGGGCCTTTCTTTTGCAAAAGAACCGGTGCTCCCCATAAGGGTCAAAAGAGACAAACACATAAACACACCTAAAACACACCAAAAACAAATCAAACCATAAGGAGAATATAACAATGAGCGAATACAGATTTGAAACATTACAGTTACACGTAGGACAGGAACAGGCGGATCCCGCCACCGATTCAAGAGCAGTACCCATTTACCAGACAACTTCATATGTGTTCCACAATTCAAAGCACGCAGCAGACCGTTTCGGACTTGCCGATGCGGGAAACATATACGGCAGACTTACCAATTCCACCCAGGATGTATTTGAAAAGAGAATAGCAGCTCTGGAAGGCGGTTCAGCAGCACTGGCACTTGCTTCGGGCGCAGCTGCCATTACCTACACCATCGAAGCTCTTGCAGCTAACGGCGGACACATAGTTGCCCAGAAGACCATTTACGGCGGAAGCTACAACCTCCTTGCACATACCCTTCCCCCGTACGGCATAAACACCACCTTTGTTGATGCACATAACCTTGCGGAAGTGGAAGGAGCCATTACCGAAAACACCAGAGCGGTATATCTTGAGACCCTGGGAAATCCCAACAGCGACATTCCTGATATTGATGCCATCGCTAAGATCGCACACAAGCACGGACTTCCCCTTGTTATCGACAATACCTTCGGAACCCCTTACCTTATCAGACCCATCGAGCACGGTGCGGACATCGTTGTTCATTCCGCAACCAAATTTATCGGTGGTCACGGAACCACTCTCGGTGGTATTATAGTTGAAGCGGGTAAGTTTGACTGGAAGGCAAGCGGAAAATATCCCAATATCGCAGCTCCCAACCCCAGCTACCACGGTGTTTCTTTTTACGATGTTGTAGGCCCCGCTGCTTTCGTTACCTACATCCGTGCCATCCTTTTAAGAGATACGGGCGCAACTATTTCACCCTTCAATGCATTCCTTCTTCTTCAGGGAACGGAGACTCTTTCCTTAAGACTTGAAAGACATGCGGAGAACACCAAAAAGGTTGTTGAATACTTAAGTAAGCACCCTCAGGTAGAGAAGGTCAATCATCCTTCCCTTGCGGATCATCCCGACCACGAGCTTTACGAAAGATACTTCCCTAACGGCGGAGCTTCAATCTTCACCTTCGAGATAAAGGGCGGCAGGGAAGAAGCATGGAAATTCATCGATAACCTTAAGATCTTTTCACTGCTTGCCAATGTAGCGGATGTTAAGAGCCTTGTGATCCATCCCGCATCCACAACCCATTCCCAGCTTTCCGAGGAAGAACTTAAGGACCAGAATATCAAACAGAACACCATCCGTCTCTCCATCGGAACGGAACATATCGACGACATCATCGCAGACCTTGAGAGAGGCTTTGCGGCAATAAAATAACAGAAAAGAGGACAAAATCATGGCAAAGATTTACAAAGGTGCGATAGGACTTATCGGCAACACTCCCCTGGTGGAGGTCGTAAACATTGAAAAAGAACTGGGCCTTAAGGCTACGGTGCTTGTAAAACTCGAATATTTTAACCCCGCAGGATCCGTCAAGGACAGGATCGCCAAGGCAATGATCGAGGATGCCGAGAGCAAGGGACTTTTAAAAGAAGGTTCAGTCATCATCGAGCCCACTTCCGGTAATACCGGTATAGGCCTTGCATCCATTGCTGCAGCCAAGGGATATCGTATAATCCTTACCATGCCCGAGACCATGTCCGTTGAAAGAAGAAACATCTTAAAGGCTTACGGTGCAGAGCTTGTGCTTACCGAAGGCTCCAAGGGTATGAAGGGTGCCATCGCCAAGGCGGATGAACTTGCCAAGGAGATCCCGAATTCTTTTATCCCCGGACAGTTTGTAAATCCTGCCAATCCAAAGATCCACAGAGAGACCACCGGTCCCGAGATCTGGAGAGATACCGACGGTAAGGTTGATATCTTCATTGCGGGCGTAGGCACCGGCGGAACCGTTACCGGTACCGGCGAATACTTAAAGAGCCAGAACCCGGGTGTTAAGGTTGTAGCACTTGAGCCCAAGGATTCACCCGTTCTTTCAGAGGGAAGAGCGGGCGCACATAAGATTCAGGGTATCGGTGCAGGCTTTGTGCCCGATGTATTAAATACCAAGGTTTATGACGAGGTATTTACCGCAGCTAATGAAGATGCTTTTGCCGCAGCAAAGCTCCTTGCAAAGAAAGAAGGTATCTCCGTGGGAATATCCTCCGGTGCGGCCCTTCACGGAGCCATTGAACTTGCAAAACGTCCGGAAAATGCGGGAAAAGTCATAGTTGCCCTCCTTCCCGACAGCGGAGACCGTTATTATTCCACCGCTCTGTTCGCAGATCCCGAATAGGAACGGACTAAGGCTTTTTACGTAAATTTCATATATTCTCCTGAAAAAAGCACCGGTCTAAAGATTGGTGCTTTTTCTTGACTATTTTTCACGAATTTTCTATAATCAGTTAAGATATGCAATAAGTCTGAGGAAAGGTTGCATATTAGTCCAAATAAAGAGGTATGATCCATGATAAAGAGCATGACCGGTTTCGGCAGGTGTGAGTATGCCGACGAAAACCGCAGATTTGCTGTGGAGATCAAGTCAGTAAATCACAGATATCTGGACCTGGCCATCAAGATGCCCAAGAAACTCAATTTCTTTGAGGCGGCCATCAGAAACGAGCTTAAGAACTACATTCAGCGAGGCAAGGTTGATGTTTTCATCACCTACGAAGACTTTACCGACAACAGTGCCAACGTCAAGTACAACAAGGAACTGGCCGAGGAGTATCTTAAATACTTAAAACAGATGTCCGAGGATTTTTCCCTTGATTACGATGTCCGCGTTTCCACTCTTTCAAGACTTCCCGAAGTCTTTGACATGGAGGAGGCCGAGATCGATGAGGAAGAGATCTGGGCAGGCCTTAAGAAGGCTCTTTGCGGTGCTGCGGAGAAATTCGTGGAATTCCGTATCAAAGAAGGCGAAAACCTTAAGAACGATCTTATCGGCAAGCTTGACGGCATGCTGGAGCTTGTAAAGTTCATCAAGGACCGTGCGCCCGGTATCATCAATGAGTACAAGGAAAACCTCAAGGCCAAGGTTCAGGAGATGCTTGGAGACACCAAGGTTGACGAAGCAAGACTCCTTACAGAGGTTACCATCTTTGCCGACAGAGTCTGTGTTGACGAGGAGATCGTCAGACTCACCAGCCATATCGAGGCCACCAAGAAAGCTCTTACCGATGGCGGAAGCATCGGACGCAAGCTTGATTTTATTGCCCAGGAGATGAACAGGGAAGCAAATACCATTCTTTCCAAGGCCAACGATCTTGCCACATCGGATCATGCGATAGAACTGAAAACCGAGATTGAAAAAGTAAGGGAGCAGATTCAGAACATTGAGTAAACAGGAAGGCATTTTGATCGTGATATCAGGGTTTTCCGGCGCCGGCAAAGGCACACTCATGAAGCGGCTTTTGTCCGATTACGATGAGTTTGCCCTGAGCATATCCATGACCTCAAGGGGCATGCGTGAAGGCGAAGCCAACGGCCGGGAATACTTCTTCGTATCCAGAGAGGAATTTGAGGCTGCCATCAAGGCCGGCAAGCTTTTGGAACATGCGGAATACTGCGGTAATTACTACGGTACTCCCAAGGAATATGTTGAGACCAAGCTTAAAGAAGGCAAGAACGTGATCCTTGAGATCGAGGTCCAGGGAGCCATGCAGATCCGCAAGAAATTCCCCAAGGCCCTTCTTCTTTATGTAACGCCTCCGTCCATCGCAGAACTTGAGAAACGTCTGAAGAAACGGGGCACCGAGACCGACGAGGTTATAAAGCGCAGGCTTACCCAGGCAAAGACAGAGGTTGACTTTGTCGACGATTACGATTATCTTGTTATAAATGATGACCTTGACGAATGCGTCAAAGAAATGTACGGTATAATATGTGCTTCGGCATTTGAGATCAAAAGACAGGACGCCTTTATATACGAACTGCATACCGAACTTGATAAATTAAACTTTTAAGTTTTAGCAAAGGAGATATTATGTTACATCCGTCTTATTCAGATTTAATGAAAGTTGTTAACGCCGATTGCGAACCCGGCGAGGCTAAGATCGTAAACAGCCGTTATTCCATCGTAATGGCTACCAGCAGAAGAGCAAGACAGCTCGTAGCGGGGGATGAACCCTACGTTGAGACCAAAGAAGGCGAAAGAAAGCCTTTGAGCATTGCGGTCGAAGAACTTAACGAAGGAAAGATCAAGATCATCAGCGACGAAGAAGACTAATCGATTATGATCGGTAAAGCAAGGGGATACCGAAAGGTATCCTCTTTTTTAACGAAAGAGAGTCATCTCTTTCCACTATGGCAAAGGATTTGCGATGAAGATTTTTTTTGTTTCACTTGGCTGTGATAAAAATCTCGTGGATTCGGAAATGATGCTTGGCCAGCTGAACAAGGCGGGCTACGAGATCACCGACAATGAGGACGAGGCGGACGCCGTTGTGGTGAACACCTGCTGCTTTATCGGTGATGCCAAGCAGGAGAGCATCAACACCCTCATAGAATTCGGCGAGATGCGTAAAAACGGCAGCATCAAAGCGCTTATAGCCGCCGGGTGTCTTGCCCAGCGTTACAGCGACGATATACGGGAGAGCATTCCCGAGGTGGACGGTATAATCGGCACCATGTCCATCGACGAGATAGTGCCTGCCCTTGATGAATGCTTAAAAGGGAGCCGTCCCGATTTCCTAAAGCCCATAAGCGGCGACATGGTTTACGGCAAGGATCGGCTCATGACCACCGGCGGTCATTATGAATTCTTAAAGATAGCCGAAGGCTGCAACAAGTTCTGCACCTACTGCGTTATTCCCCAGGTCCGGGGAACCTACAGAAGTGTCCCAATGGACGTTCTTTTGGCGGAAGCAAAGGATCTTGCGGACAGAGGCGTTAAGGAACTGATCCTTGTTGCTCAGGAGACAACCCTTTACGGTGTGGACCTTTACGGAGAGAAGCGGCTTCCCAAGCTTTTAAGGGCCCTTTCCGAGATTCCCGGGATCTTTACAATAAGAGTTCAGTACATGTACCCGGAAGAGCTTACCGATGAACTTATAGAAGAATTCAAGGTCAACAAAAAGCTTTGCAGATATATGGATATTCCCATCCAGAGTGCTTCAGACAGAGTGTTAAAGCGCATGGGCAGGAAGACAAACAGGGCCGAACTTTCGGAACTTATCGCAAAGCTAAGGCGTGAACTTCCGGATATCTGCCTTCGTACCACCCTGATCTCGGGCTTTCCGGGAGAGACCCGAAAGGACTTTAAGGAAACCTTTGATTTTGTAAAAGAAGCACGTTTCGATCGCCTGGGAGTATTTACCTACTCAAGAGAGGAAGGGACTCCCGCGGCTGCCATGCGGGGACAGGTCCCCGAATTCATTAAAAAGCATCGCCGCAACATTCTCATGAAGTTACAGCGTGACATTGCTTACGAAAAGGCTTATGATGATGTGGGAAGGGTACTTACCGTAATGGTTGAGGGTGCCATTCCCGAAGAAGGAGCCTATGTGTGCCGCACATACAAGGATGCGCCGGGTGTTGACGGCTATCTTTTCCTCGAAACGGACAAAGAACTTATGACCGGTGACATTGTAAGGGTACGGGTCACAGGCGCCAGACAATATGATCTTACGGGGGTAATAGACGATGAATCTACCGAACAAACTGACAATGCTTAGAGTTTTCCTGATTCCCGTGTTTGTGTTCTTTATACTTGCGGGATTCGTGCCCTACAATAACTACATAGCCCTGGCCGTGTTTATAATAGCCAGCCTTACCGACATGCTGGACGGCAAGATCGCCCGCAAAAGAAACCTGGTCACCAACTTTGGAAAGTTTATGGATCCCCTTGCGGACAAGCTTCTGGTGGTCAGCGCGCTTTTGTGCCTCCTTGTTGTTGAAGGCGGAGACAGGATCTGCGGAAGTCAGACTCTTGCCCTTATCGCCATCATCATAATCGTGGCAAGAGAGTTCATTATCAGCGGCTTCAGACTAGTTGCAAGTGATGCGGGACTCGTGATCGCAGCTTCCATGTGGGGCAAGTTCAAGACCGCCACCACCATGGTATCCATCTGCATCATGATAGTTGTTAACGATCTTGCCAAGGTAATTCCTTTCATCAAAGAGGTTTCCCTTGTTATCTTCTGGATCGCGGTAACTTTGACCATCGTTTCCCTGGTGGATTATCTGGTTAAGAATATCCACGTGATCACGGATCTTAACGGGACCAAGAAGGAAGAAGCACCGGCACCGGCTCCCGCACCCGTTTCAAACGAGGAAACCGGCAACGGTAACGAAGTACAGTAAAGGATTTTGCTTTAATGGAGAATAAGAAGATCACCGCGGAGATAATAGCCGTTGGTACGGAGATACTTCTCGGAAACATAGTAAACACCAATGCGGCTTATATCGCCGCCAAGCTTCCGGAACTGGGTATCGCATGCTTTTACCAGTCGGTGGTGGGAGACAATGCCGAAAGACTTGAGGGTGCCATCAGACAGGCCCTTTCAAGATCCGACGTGGTAATCCTTTCCGGTGGACTCGGACCCACAGAGGACGATCTTACCAAAGAGACCGCCTGCAAGGTTGCCGGCTCTGAAATGTATTGCCACGAAGAAAGTAAGGAAAGGCTCATTGCATATTTTGAAAAGCGTGGTCTTACCCTTACCGAGAACAACATGAAACAGGTCATGATGCCCAAGGGCGGAGTTGTTCTTACAAACAACAACGGCACCGCTCCCGGTGTCATCATCCCTTATGAAAACAAGCATATCGTTCTTTTGCCCGGACCTCCCGGGGAGTTAAAGCCCATGTTTGAAGAAAGCGTGGTCCCTTACCTTAAAAAGCTCACTCCCGGCGTGATCCTGTCACAGACCGTCAAGGTCTGCTCAGTGGGAGAGAGCATGGCAGAGACCATGATAGCCGACCTTATAGATGCTCAGGACAATCCTTCCATTGCAACCTATGCAAAGACCGGAGAAGTCCATATAAGGGTCACCGCCTATGCTGAGGACGAAGCAAGAGCGGAGAAACTCATCAAGCCCGTGGTATGGGAACTTAAGAACCGTTTCGGCAGTAATGTTTATACCACCAAAGAAGATGTTTCCCTTGAGGCTGCGGTGGTGGAACTTTTAAAGAGCGGCGACCTTAAGCTCATGACCGTTGAATCCTGTACGGGAGGAATGGTGGCATCAAGGATAGTCAATGTTCCCGGCGCTTCCGAGGTCTTTAAGTGCGGCCTTGTCACTTATTCCAACAAGGCCAAAAGAAAACTGGCCGGTGTAAAGAAATCAACCATCGAAAAATATTCTGCCGTAAGCCGTGAAACGGCCTACGAAATGGTCAAAGCTCCGGAAGTCTGGCCCAAGGCAGACATAGTCATCGGAGTTACAGGCTACGCCAGCCCCTGCGAGGATGAAACAAAGACCGGTCTTGTGTATATTTCCTGCAATGCCTGCGGAAAGATCACGGTCAAGGAATTCAGATTCTCCGGCAACAGACAGAAGGTCAGGGAATCCGCCACCGCACAGGCTCTGATCCTTGCAAGACAGTGCATCCTGGAAGCCTTAAGCGAGAAGGCTTTCGGTTAATATCAACAATCATGAAAAGGCTCTGTCGAGCCTTTTTTTGTTATGTAAATCTGTTTTTTTAATTCCCAAAATCGTTAATGCAAGGTTAAGGAAGAGCGTGTATTCTGTGAGCGTGTATCAATCAACCCATCAGGAGGGGAATTATGAAAAATCTTAAGATCTCAGTTAAAATCCTACTTATCACCATCCCTTTGGAAATAATGCTTCTTTTAAGCGTACTGTATATGCGCTTCAACATGCTTGATGTTGCAAACCAGTCAAAGAAACTGTATTTTGACACTCTTTACGCCGTTAACAACGATCTTCTTGCGGCAGACAGAGATTTCTATCAGGCTCAGATAGCTTACACCCGCTATATCATGACCGGCGGGGAAGCAAAATCCGAGATTGATGATTTTAATGAGAACGCACAGCAGACCATAGACAAGACCACAAGAGCAGCCAAGGTTGCCGAAGGTAACGCGGATCTTTATACAAAGACCCTTTCCGACGGCGAGAGCTTCTCACAGATCTTTGCCACCTTTACAGACAATTTCAATAAATGGCTGGGTGCCTATGATCTTGCAACGAGTTCCGGCGACAGAGCGACTCAGGAAGCTTATTTCTCCCAGACAAGAAATTGCCTTGACAGACTGCAGGAGATCACCGAGACATGGGCCGATGCGGAATCCGCGGAGCTTATGCGCAGTATAAATGCAAAGGTCAACACCATTATCCTTCTTTTCCTGATCATAATCATCATCGCCGCAGCAGTTATCTTCGTTGTATCACGTAAGATCGCAGCCGGTGTTATCAAGGCCAAGGACCGCATGGACGTTATCGCATCTAACGACCTTACCGAGGACGTTCCCGATGTCAAGGACAAGGACGAAGTGGGTCAGATGACCAGATCCTTCAAGACCATGCAGAACAACTTAAAGAACATCATTTCCGTGCTTTATACCCAGTCCGATGAACTGGAGGAATCCTGTGAAGTCATGGGTACAGCCACCAAGGAAGCTTCGGAAAGCATGGAGACCATCAATACGGCAGCCGGTGAACTTGCCACCACTGCAACCCAGACTGCTACCGATATCGAGAACATAGCAAGCAACATGCAGGATCTTGACGATGTCATGAACAGATCCGTTGACAGCACCAAGACCCTTACCGAGGCCAGCACCGCCATCGACAAGGTTACCAAAGACGGTATGAAGATAGTTGAAGGCCTTACGGATGTCAACAGACAGTGTATCGAAGCCTTTGAAGATATCTTTAAGGGTATCGCTTCCATCGAGGGCAGTTCCAATCGTATAAGCGATGCTTCCAACCTTATTTCTTCCATCGCAAGCCAGACCAACCTTCTTTCCCTCAATGCTTCCATCGAGGCAGCAAGAGCCGGAGAAGCGGGCCGCGGATTCGCGGTTGTTGCCGAAGAGATCAGGACCCTTTCCGATCAGTCAGCGGAGAGCGTTCAGACCATCAACAGCCTGCTTGAGGAACTTCAGTCCAATACCAAGAACGCAATCGCACAGTCCAATCTCGTTAAGGACTTCGTTGAAAAGCAGAACTTAAGCGTCAACGAGACCAGAGGAAGCTTTGAGAATATCGTGGGCACCATCGAGGAAGTCAACAGTGCCGTTAAAGAGCTCCAGAACGTTAACAAGCAGCTTTCCAAGGGCTTTACCGATATCAGCGCACTTGTTGCAAACCTTTCCTCCGCTTCGGAAGAAAATGCCGCTACGGCTCAGGAACTTGCGGCTACGGCTGATATGGTTACCAGAAACGTGGATTCCCTCAATCAGACAGAGAAACAGATCGACAGCGCAGCACTTAAACTTGCGGATATCGTTAAACAGTTTAAGGTTAAATAAATTGTCTGCTTGACAGAAAAAGAAAACAGGCTATAGAATAGAAGTGCACTTCGGTGCACTTCTGTTTTTTTCATCGGGCAATTTCATGGATGCCCACTCTGTTCTTCGCATATTTCATGCATTTTTCAGGTACAAAATCTGAAGAAAGGGGGTTAAAGGGATAATTATGGGACACGATATGTGTTATTGTGTTCTTGTAACAAAAAACTGTTGACAAATCAGAACAGATGTTTTAATATAAAACATGAACATCCGTTCTTAATAAGGAGGATATCTTAATGGACAAAATCGTCAAATCAGACGACAAGCTCCGTGCGCTGGATGCAGCTCTCGGACAGATTGAAAAACAGTACGGCAAGGGCGCTGTCATGAGACTGGGTGATCCCGCCGCACAGATGAATGTTGAAACAATTCCCACCGGCTCTTTGAGCCTGGATATAGCTCTCGGCCTCGGAGGTATTCCCAAGGGTCGTATAATCGAGATCTTCGGACCCGAATCCAGCGGTAAGACAACCGTGACCCTTCACATGATCGCCGAGGTACAGAAGCGCGGCGGTATCGCGGGCTTTATCGATGCCGAGCATGCTCTTGACCCCGTTTATGCCGCTAATATCGGCGTTGACATCAATAATCTCTATATTTCACAGCCGGACAACGGTGAGCAGGCTCTTGAGATCGCAGAGACAATGGTCCGTTCCGGTGCAATCGATATAGTTATCGTGGACTCTGTGGCAGCCCTTGTTCCCAAGGCTGAGATCGATGGAGACATGGGAGATTCCCACATGGGTCTTCAGGCTCGTCTTATGTCCCAGGCTCTTCGTAAACTTACTGCAGTTATCAGTAAGTCCAACTGTACCGTTGTATTTATCAACCAGTTAAGACAGAAGATCGGTGTCATGTTCGGTAATCCCGAAACCACTACCGGCGGTACCGCTCTTAAGTTCTATTCCTCGGTTCGTCTTGATGTACGTCGTATCGAGGCCCTTAAACAGAACGGCGAAGTCATCGGTAACCGTACCAGAGTCAAAGTTGTTAAGAACAAGGTTTCACCTCCCTTTAAAGAGGCTGAGTTTGATATCATGTTCGGCGAAGGCATATCCTACGCCGGCGATGTACTGGACCTTGCCGTTACCGCCGATGTCATCAACAAGAGCGGCGCATGGTTTGCTTACAACGGCAACAAGATCGGTCAGGGCAGAGACAATGCCAAACAGTATCTGAAGGACAACCCCGAGATCCTTGCTGAAGTCGATCGCAAGGTCAGAGAATTTTATAATCTTCCGGTGGATGGAGCATCGAACAATGCAGATTGAGAAGATGGATCCTGTAGGGCGTGACAGAGTCCGCCTGACACTGGATTCGGGAGAGAGTATAGTATTGTACAAGGGAGAACTTCGTCTTCTTAAGATCAGGGAAGACGGAGTTCTTTCCGATGAGACCTATTTAAAGATCGTTAAGGGAATTTTGCCTAAGCGTGCCAAACTTCGTGCCATGAACCTGTTGAAGGCCCGCAGCTATACCGAATACCAGCTTCGAAAGAAGTTGCTGGAGGGCGGTTACCCCGAAAATATTGCCGATGAGGCACTTTCTTATGTCAAATCCTTCGGATATGTCAATGACAGGGAATTTGCCAGGAGTTACATAACTCAGCAAAGTAAGGGCAAGAGCCGCAGAGAACTATTTCAGAAACTTCAACAGAAGGGCATTGCCAAAGAGACACTGGATGCGGTCTTTTCCGAGTGCTACGGAGACAATACCGGAGTTTTGGCCGATGAGACCTTTGATGAGAAAAGCGTGATTATAAAGGCTCTTCGCAAGCGTGGCTTTACGGGTCACGAAACCTACGAGGAGAAACAGAAGATCCTGGCATATTTTTACCGTCGCGGTTTTGAAATGGATAAGGTTTATGCGGCTATGGAAGAGTACTTGACATAACTAGTTTTTTTTAATAAAATTTATTTGTTGTGAAAATGTTAAATGGGGCACAAATTGTGTTCTATAACGATATTATTACAATAATAACTTAATAAGGAGGTACTCCTGCATGCCACCTATTGTAACCGTGGCCATTGCAGTAGTTGCCACTCTTATCCTTGCTGTGCCTGTAACGGCTGTAGTTGTTACCAACAACCGTACTAAGGCCGCCAATTCTAAGATTGCCGAGGCAGAGAAGCGTTCACGCGAGATCATCGACGATGCGATCAAGGAAGCCGAGGCCAAGAAGCGCGAAGGTATGCTTGAATTAAAGGAAGAGTCCATCCGTACCAAGAATGAACTTGACCGTGAGATCAAGGACCGTCGTGCCGAAATTCAGCGTAATGAGCGCAGGATCCAGCAGAAAGAGGAAAATATCGATCGTAAGACCGAATCGATAGAGAAGAGAGAGGCAAACTTAACTGCAAAGGAGGAGAGCCTGGCCAAGGAAAAAGAAGCCGTAGCCAAGCTCAACGAAGAGCGCGTACAGGAACTGGAAAGGATTTCAGGATTAACCTCTGAACAAGCTAAAGAGCACTTACTGCGAATTGTTGAAGATGATGTAAAACTGGAAACTGCTCGCCTCATAAAAGAAATGGAGCAGAAAGTCAAGGAAGAATCTGACAAGAAGGCCAAGGAATATGTTGTAGGCGCCATTCAGAAATGCGCTACAGATCATGTGGCCGAAGCGGTCATATCCGTTGTTCAGCTTCCCAATGACGAAATGAAGGGAAGGATAATCGGTCGCGAGGGTAGAAATATCCGAACCATCGAGACTCTTACGGGAATCGATCTTATCATCGATGATACTCCCGAAGCAGTCATTCTTTCCGGTTTCGATCCGGTGAGAAGAGAAGTTGCGAGGATCGCACTTGAAAAGCTCATCGTTGACGGACGTATTCACCCCGCCAAGATCGAAGAGATGGTTGAGAAGGCTCAGAAAGAAGTTGAAAACACCATCCGTGAGGAAGGCGAGGCTGCAGCCCTTGAGGTCGGAGTTCACGGAATCCATCCCGAACTTATCAAACTTCTCGGAAGACTTCGTTTCAGGACCAGTTACGGTCAGAATGTTTTAAAACATTCCATCGAAGTTGCACAGCTTTCGGGGCTTCTTGCTTCCGAGATCGGCCTTGATGTGAGAATTGCAAAGCGTGCCGGCTTACTCCATGATATCGGTAAAGCCGTTGACCACGATATGGAAGGCTCACACGTACAGCTTGGTACCGATCTTTGCCGTAAGTACAAGGAAACTCCCGTTGTTATCAATGCTGTTGAAGCTCATCACGGTGATGTTGAACCTCAGTCACTTATCGCTTGTATAGTTCAGGCTGCCGACGCTATCAGCGCCGCAAGACCGGGAGCTCGTCGCGATACTCTTGAGACTTATACTCAGAGACTTAAGCAATTAGAAACAATTTCCAACAATTTCAAAGGTGTAGAAAAATCTTTTGCTATTCAGGCAGGTAGAGAAATTCGAGTAATGGTTGTTCCGGAGATCATTTCGGACGCCGATATGGTCATTCTGGCACGTGATATTGCCAAGAAGATCGAAGATGAGATGGAATACCCCGGCATGATCAAGGTTAACATCGTCAGGGAATCCAGAGTTACCGATTACGCTAAATAACTTAATAAGAAAACAGACCGGGATTTCCGGTCTGTTTTTTTTATGCAAAAAATGCCTTTTTGGGGTTCTTTCAAGTCCATTTCATGCGAAAATGTTACTTTTGTATATAAATTGCATGATTTCTTGCATGAAAAATCCCCTTTAGCGCTTTAAATCGATTGCGGTCACCCTTTGCCTTCGAACGACATGGCACTAAAAACCTTGATAACAAGGGGTTTTCTTCAAAGAGGGCGTAAGAGTTACTTGAAAGATACATTAGGACAATTCTTGCAATTTCTTACAATCGAAGACATAACTGGGATAGTTATGTAAACCTAAATATAATATCATGCGTTATATAATATCATATTTTCGTTTCCTGCGAAGCGTATTATTTTAGTTTTCTGAAAATTATTCACTTATATCAATTTGAATCTATTATTTATATTTTCTGATCAATTTTCAAAGACTGTTTTTCCTCCCTGTTTTTATGAAATGTTAATTTTTTGCGGATTTTTTTAGAAAAATGTCACAATTACGCCGAAAGATCTCTGATATAATCGTTTTATGAAAGAATCGTAAATGAGGTGATTAAATGCGAGAATTCTTTTCTAATCTTGGCAGACGTATAAGGACGGGTCTCATAGGACGTTACGGGATCGATGAGTTTTCAAGATTCCTTATGATATTGGGTATCGTTTTTCTTTTTCTTGGGATCATAAGACCCCTGCAGTTCCTGGCTATACCCGCATGGATACTTGTCATATATGCTTATTACAGGTGTTTTTCCAAGAATATAGTTAAAAGAAGCAACGAAAGAGACCGGTATTTAAGGATCACAGGCAAGTTTAAAGGAAAATTCAGTGTATACGGCCGTATGTGGAAGGAACGGAAGACCCATAAGTATTACAGATGTTCCGTATGCAGGACCATGGTCAGAGTTCCCAGGGGCAAGGGAAAGATCGCAATTACCTGTCCCAAATGCAGGAATGAGTTCATTAAGACAACTTAGAGGACTGTTTTAACATGACTAAAGATCCCTATGCGGTTTTGGGAATCGGGAAGGGCGCAAGTGCCGATGAGATAAAGAGTGCTTATCGGAAGATGGCAAAGAAATATCATCCCGACCTTCATCCCGACGATCCTCAGGCCGCCACAAAAATGAATGAAATAAACGAAGCCTACGATATGCTTACCCATCCCGAAAAATATGCGGGAAGGAATGCCTTTGGAAACGATGACTACAGCCAAAGATCCTCTGATTCCTATGATTACAGACGAAACGGATACAGAGGCGCCGGCGGCTGGTACACAGACTTCGAAGGCTTTGATTTTGAGGATCTTTTCGGTTTCAATCGTTACAGAGAGACCGGAAATACCAATATAAATCCTGTACATGAATCCGGGGACACGGAAGAAATGAGCAAAGCCGTTGATCTTATAAACAACGGAAACTATGCCGAGGCCGCCAGAGTTCTCATGCAGGTCATGAATTACGCAAGAAACGCCAGATGGTATTACTTAAACGCCATTGCCCTGTACGGGTACGGCGATACGGGTGCTGCGGCGGAATATATCCTTAAGGCTGCAAGAATGGAACCCGACAACAGCCTGTACGTTGCACTTTTGCAAAAATTCAGGCAGGAAGGACAGACCTATTATCGTTCTTCCACAACCTTTGTAAATCCCTTCAGAGTCATCGGTAAGATAATCCTGTTTTTCTTTGTATTAAGGCTCATAGCGGGGCTGTTTTACCTTCTTTTCGGAGGATTTGCATATTATCTTCCCATGTAGCACTTTTAACGGGAATATTGATTTGGTTTTTAAGATCGTGCCGGTTTCGACCTTTCGAAATGTCACGGTCCCAAAGGTATTGATATGAGTAAAGTTATCGGAATAGATCTGGGAACTACAAACAGCTGCGTGTCCGTCACCGAGGGCGGCAGGACCGTTATCATCCCCAATGAGAACGGATCCAGGACCACCCCCAGCGTGGTGGCTTTTCTGGCATCGGGAGAAAGGCTTGTGGGCGAGGCTGCCAAACGCCAGGAATGCATCAATCCGGGCCGTACCGTTTCCTCGGTCAAAAGAAAAATGGGTACCGGTCGTACTTACGATATTGACGGAAGGTCCTATCTTCCCCAGGAAATAAGCGCGATGATACTGGCAAGACTCAAAGCGGATGCTGAAACCTTTCTGGGAGAACCGGTTACGGATGTAGTGATCACGGTCCCCGCATATTTTAACGATACGGAGCGTCAGGCCACCAAGGATGCGGGGAGCATTGCGGGACTTAACGTACGCCGGATAATCAATGAGCCCACCGCCGCAGCCCTTGCTTACGGTCTCAATAATTCTGCGCCAAAGAAAATTATGGTCTATGACCTTGGAGGCGGAACCTTCGATGTGTCGGTGATCGAAATCGGAGAGGGCGTTATAGAGGTCCTGGCCACCAACGGGAACAACCGTCTGGGCGGCGATGATTTTGATCTGAGGATCACTGATTTTCTTTTGACTGAAATAAAGAAGATACATCACGGCGACATAAAAAAGGATCCGGTTTCTTATAACAGGGTAAAAGAAGCTGCCGTCACGGCCAAAAAGGAACTGTCCTTTGCCACACAGTCCGTTATAAACCTTCCCTATCTTGCTGTGGGCAAAGAAACAGTGAATTTCGAATATGTGCTTACCAGAGCCAAACTTAACGAACTCATCAAAGATCTGGTGGACGAAACAGAAAAACCTGTGCTCAATGCCTTAAACGATGCGGGAATCTCACCGAGAGAACTTTCCATGGTACTGCTTGTGGGCGGCTCTACAAGGATCCCGCTTGTACAGGAAACCGTTAAACGTATCACCGGGATCGAGCCTTCAAAGACCATAAATCCCGATGAATGCGTGGCGGAAGGAGCTGCCATTCAGGGAGATATCCTCTCGGGCGGTGAAGTGGGTTTTACGGGCAATGAGATGCTTCTTCTGGATGTTACGCCCATGAGCCTTTCCATCGAGACCGTAGGTGGCGTGGCTACCAGACTTATCGAGCGAAATTCCACCCTTCCCGTGCGCTATTCAAGGGTCTTCTCAACCGCGGCGCCTTTTCAGCGTGATGTTGAGATCCACGTGCTGCAGGGTGAACGCCCCATGGCCAGAGACAACAAATCCATAGGAAAGTTCAAGCTTACGGGCATTAAACGTGCTCCTGCGGGAGTACCCAGGATCGAAGTTACTTTTGATATAGATACAAACGGGATCCTTAAAGTTTCCGCCGAGGACCTTGATACCGGAACGGCCCAGTCCATCGTGATCACCGCCAATGACAGAATGAGTGACGATGAGATCAGAGAGGCAAGGGAAGATGCCCAAAGGTACGCAAGGGAAGATAAACTGCGTCGGGATGCCCTTGAAGCCATAAACCGTGCGGAGCGGACTCTTTCAAGAGCGGAGCAGGCACTAAAATCCCCGGGTTCCGATGCCTGCAGGGACAAGAAACCCGTTATCAAGGAGGATTGTGCTCTCCTTAAAAAGAAACTGGGTAAATGTGACCCCATGAAAATGTGCGAGAATCAGATCCGGGAACTTAATGCCGCCACGGATCGGTTGGAAGCAGATTGCGGAGAGGCCTGCTGGTCCTCGTGCAGGTAGAACGGACTATATTTATCGTCCTGCTTTTGCAGGACAGCCCGAGTGGCGCCTGAACGGGGTATATTTTACCAGCAAAGTATGTTATAATATATGCGTGCTTCGGCGCGCATATTTTTTGCCTTGCGAAGGATCTTTTACTTTAAGGAGAAAACTGTATGAATTATGACGTTATTATAATTGGAGCGGGCCCCGGCGGTATCTTTTCCGCCTACGAACTTATGAAAAAGAAACCGGAACTGAAGGTTGCGGTCTTTGAGGCAGGCTATGCTCTCGAAAAAAGAAAATGCCCTATAGACGGAGAGAAGGTTAAATCCTGCATCAAGTGCCCTACCTGTGCCATTATGAACGGGTTTGGAGGAGCGGGTGCTTTTTCCGACGGTAAATACAATATTACCAACGATTTCGGCGGCACTCTTTACCAGTACATCGGTAAGACCAAGGCTTTAGAACTCATGAAATATGTTGATGAGATCAACATGTCCCACGGCGGAGAGGGCACCAAGATGTTCTCTACCGCAGGTTCCGAATTCAAGAAACTCTGCATGCAGAACAAATTAAAGCTTCTGGATGCTTCCGTTCGTCACCTTGGAACTGATATCAACTATGTGGTCCTTGAGAATCTCTATGCCGAGATGAAAGATCACATGGATTTCTATTTCCATACTCCCGTTAAGGACATCGAAGCCCTTCCTGACGGCACCTTCAGAGTGCATTACGGCGAAGGCGAGACTGCGGACTGCCGTAAGTGTGTGGTTTCCGTTGGTCGAAGCGGCAGCAAATGGATGGAAGAGGTCTGCAAGAAACTCAACATTGAAACCCTTTCAAACCGTGTGGATATCGGCGTGAGAGTGGAGATCCCCGCAGAGATCTTTTCCCACCTTACGGATTCACTTTATGAAAGCAAGATCGTGTACCGTACCGCAAAATATGAGGATGCGGTGCGCACCTTCTGCATGAACCCTCACGGTATCGTTGTTAACGAGAATACCAACGGCATCGTTACCGTTAACGGTCACAGCTTCGAGGATCCGGAAAAGAAAACCGAAAACACCAACTTTGCTCTTCTTGTTGCAAAGCATTTTTCCGAGCCCTTTAAGGATTCTAACGGATACGGTGAAAGCATCGCGAGACTTTCCAACATGCTTGGAGGCGGCGTTATCGTTCAGCGCTTCGGCGATCTGGAGAGGGGCCGCAGGACCAATGCAAAGCGTATCCAGGAAGGTACGGTTCGGCCTACACTTGATGCTACCCCCGGAGATCTTTCCCTTGTCCTTCCCAAGAGAATCCTTGATGACATCACTGAGATGCTTTACGCTCTTGACAAGATCGCTCCCGGTACCGCCAATGACGATACACTTCTTTACGGTGTGGAAGTCAAGTTCTACAACATGGAGGTCAAACTGGACGAGAATCTTGAGACGGAATACAAGGGTCTTTACATCATCGGAGACGGAAGCGGCGTGACCCACTCCCTTTCCCATGCAAGTGCCAGCGGAGTTTACGTAGCGGGCAAGATTATCGAGAATATTTAAATTCCGCAGTCACTGAGCGCGGATACATATGTAATCAAATTATCCCCGGTAGTTTTTTGCTGCCGGGGTTTTGTTAATTATAGAGTAAGCCTTCCATAGTAGAATACAGTTCACACAGATGAAATCTGCGAATAAGATTAGCAGATAGGAACACTTGGCAGCTGCACATATGGGAGGTTGATCGTTATGATGAAAAAGAGAATCGCGTTCACGTATATGTGGTCCGGTATTTTGCTTTTGTCCCTTGCGCTTCTTTGCGCAGGCGGCATTTGAGCGGATAGCGTGCTTGCGCATATCTGAGCGGAAACCTTTAACTTTACAGGCTTTGTATAAAACAGCCCCGAAAGGGCTGTTTTTTTGTTGGAAAAATGTGGGAATCACATCTGAAACGGTGAAAACAGAAAACAGATTTTCCGTGGGAAACCGCTTTCTTGACGTATTGCACAAGCAATACAAAGAAAAATTGTGCAACCGAAAAAATCGCCATCAAACCGCAAAAAGGTTCACAAAGGAAAACGGTTTCGTTTTGTTGATAGTGCACAAAAGCAAAAGTTATAAATGGTTATTATGCCTATTGCGATTATACAAAAATCCGTGTTATCCTCTAAATGTAGCGCAAGCGATTGCGCATAGCATTTTTTCATATATCAAAAGAGGAGGATCAATATGAAAAAGAAACTTTTGGCAGTTGTTCTTTCTGCTGCAATGGCCCTTACGTTGATTGCGGGCTGTGGCGACAAGAAGACAAGCACCAGCGCCTCCGGCAGCACCAAGACTTCAGCAAGTGCTTCCGTAGATCAGGGCGAAAAATTAGAATATGACATCACTGTTTGGTGTCCTGAGAAAGAAAAGCCTTTAAGAGAAGAGCAGATCAAGGCTTTCAACGACACCAACCCCGACGGCATTAAGTTCAATGCTACCGTTGAAGCTGTATCCGAAGCCGATGCAGCTACACAGATGATCACCGACGTTGAAGCAGGTGCAGACCTTTTCAACTTCGCACAGGATCAGATCTCCAGACTTATCATTGCAGGCGCACTCATCAAACTTGATGACGAAGCTGCAAAGTTCGTTAAAGAGAACAACGACGAATCTTCCGTTGCAGCCGTTACCAGCGGCGATGCTCTTTACGGATATCCCCTTACTTCCGATAACGGTTACTTCCTTTTCTATGATAAGAGCGTAGTTTCCGATGAGCAGGCTAAGACCGTTCAGGGCGTTATCGATGCTTGTAAGGCAGCCGGCAGAGTGTTTGCAGCACCCCTTAAGAACGGCTGGTACGTAGCAGGCTGGTTCTTCGGAACCGGATGCGACAGCACCTGGGAAGCTGACGATGCAGGTAACTATGTAGGACTTAACGATACCTTCAATTCCGACAAGGGACTTATCGCAGCTAAGGGTATTTACCAGATCACCAGCAGCGGTGTGTGGGTAGACTCCGATCAGATGGCAGCTTTTGATGCAGCTATCCCTGCAGGCGCACTTGTTTGCGGACCTTGGGCTAACGGCGAAGCAAAGCAGATCCTTGGCGACAACCTCGGAGCAGCTAAGCTTCCTACCTATGTTGTAGACGGAAAGACCTATCAGATCGGTTCCTATGCAGGATCCAAGATCCTCGGCGTTAAGCCTCAGACCGATGCTACCAAGGCAGTTTGCCTTTCTCTTCTTGCTGAGTACTTAACCGGCAAGGATTGCCAGTTACAGAGACTTGAGAACGAAGAACTCATGTGGGGTCCTTCCAACCTTGAAGCTCAGAAGAGCGATGCCGTTACACAGGTTCCCGGACTTGTTGCTCTTGCAGCCCAGGCTCCTTTTGCTAAGCCCCAGGGTACCGTAAGCGGTAAATGGTGGGATATCGGTAACGCACTTGGTACTGCAATCTCTGAATCCAACGGTACAGATGCGGAACTTAAAGATATCCTTCAGAACTACTACGATCAGTGCTATGCAACCATCAACATGACTTCCGATGAGAAGGAAGCATGGGGTGTTGTAGGTTCCTTCCTTGATTCCGAATGGAGCAAGGATTATCCCATGAACAGAGTTCCCGAGACCGGTGATGTTACTTACTACTCCGAAGCTCTTGCACTCAAGGCAGGAGATGAATTAAAGGTTCGCCAGGGCGGCGGCTGGGACGTTAACTTCGGTGGCGACGGCCAGCTTGGCGGTGCTAACCTTGCAGTTGAAGAAGACGGTGTTTACTACGTTAAACTCGTTCTTAACGCAGATGTAACCGAGGCTACTTTGACCCTTGAAAAGACAAGCTACTTTGAGTGGTCCGTAATCGGTGCACTTCTCGGATCCAACTGGGATGCAGACTTCGAAATGTCTGTTCAGGCTGACGGAACCACCTTTGTTCTTGAAGGCGTTGAACTTAAGGCCGGCAATGAGTTAAAGGTTCGTAAGTCTCACAGCTGGGATCTTAACTATGGTGCCGACGGCGCTGCAAACGGTGCAAACATTGTTGTAGCTGAAGACGGAACTTACACCATCACCTTCGATTCTACAACCGGTATGGTAACTCTTACCAAATAATCAGTTCTGACTATGTTGTTTATTCGGGTTGGGGCGAGTATTCGCTCCAACCCGATATTCTATGAAAGACACACCACGAAAGGGTGAAATCTTATGGGAATCGGTAAAAAGGCTGGCGCAAAGAATTCTTACAAAGAACTTTTTCACGAGGCCAACTTCGCGGAAGCACTTATCAAGGGGGATATATGGACCAAGCTTTCCGCACTTATAATGGGCCTTGGCTGTTTCGTTCGAGGACAGATCATCAGGGGCTTTGTTTTCCTGGCTTTTGAAGCTCTGTTCATCTGGTATATGCTTTTCCACGGAGCATACTGGCTTTCCATGCTCCCGTCTCTTGGTAAGGTAGGACCTACCAAGGAACTTGTTACCAAGCTTGGCCGTACGGTCGAGCAGGTCACTTACAACGACAATTCGTTCAAGATACTGCTTTACGGTATCCTGACTATCTTTCTTATTGTTGCTTTCTGCATCACCTGGGCCACAAACCTTAAGATGGCTTACGATGCCCAGCTTAAGAAGGCACAAGGTAAGAAAGTCAATAAATTCAAAGACGATCTTCATTCTCTTGTAGATGAGCAGTTTTATAAGACCCTGCTCTCAATTCCTGTTATCGGTATCACGGTATTTACCTTCTTACCCATCGTATTTATGATCCTGGTTGCTTTTACCAACTATGACGGTGCCCATGACGGATATATCACCAGCCTGTTTAAGTGGGTAGGTTTCCAGAACTTTAAGACCATGTTTACCACCACCGGAGGCAGCAATTCCTACTTCGGAGCCTTCATGGGAATTCTCGGATGGACCATAGTCTGGGCTATATTTGCTACCTTCAGTAACTATATCCTGGGTATTCTGGTTGCTCTTTTGATCAACAAGAAGGGTATCAAGTTTAAAAAGTTATGGCGTACCATTCTTGTTATGACCATAGCGATCCCTCAGTTCATATCCCTTTTGTATGTGGCTAAACTCTTTGATACCAACGGACTTGTAAACGCCATGCTCCTTAACTGGCACTGGATCAAAGCCCCCATTGATTTCTGGGGTACACCCCTTACAGCAAGGATCCTTGTTATCGTGATAAACATCTGGATCGGTATTCCCTATCTTATGCTGATCGCCACCGGTATTCTCATGAATATCCCGGCGGACCTTTACGAGGCATCAAAGATCGACGGAGCAAGTCCCTTCCAGCAGTTCAGATACATCACCATGCCTTACATGCTTTTCGTAACGGCTCCTTACCTGCTTACCAGCTTTACGGGTAACATGAATAACTTTAACGTCATTTACCTTCTTTCCGGCGGCGGTCCTCTGAATGTCAAGGCATCCACTGCAGCCGGCGGCGTAGGTTATACGGATCTTTTGATCACCTGGCTCTTTAAGATCACCACGGGAACGGATTCCCTGTACTACATGGCTTCCGTTATCGGTATAGCGATCTTTGCGATAGTTGCAACACTTACCCTGCTTGTATATAACAGGCTCGGTTCCAACAAGAACGAGGGGGATATGGCATAATGGCAAAAGAAAAACAAGGCCTTGGCATGAAAGCCAAGAACAGGATCTCAAACTTTTTTGTATACATTTTGCTTATCATCATAAGCGTTGTATGGCTTACTCCCTTTGTATGCATTGTGTTACAGTCCTTCAGAGTGGAGAAGACCAATCAGGTAGGATATGTTCTGCCTAAGGTTTGGGGATTGAAGAACTATATGAACCTGTTTAATCCCGAAGTATGTGACTTTACCATCTGGTATAAGAACACCCTCATCATTTCCTTGGTAGTGGCTGTTGTTAATACCTTCATGGTACTTTGCATGAGTTATACCCTTTCAAGATTCCGCTTTAAACTCCGCAGAGCCTTCATGCAGTTTATGCTGATTTTGGGCCTGTTCCCCGGAATTCTTGGTATGATCATTCTTTACAGAATTTTGAAGGATTTGGGACTTACAGGCGCCAATGCTGTTCCCGGACTCATACTTGTATATACGGCGTCCTCCGGTATGGGATATTACATTTCAAAGGGCTTCTTTGACACCATTCCCATGTCACTGGATGAATCCGCAAGAATTGACGGCGCTAACCGTTTGCAGGTATTCTTCCGGATCATAATGCCCCTTGCAAAGCCCATTGTTATCTACACCATCCTGACTGCTTTCATGGGACCCTGGGGCGACTTCATGTTCGCTAAGTTCATTTCCTTTGGTACCAGTAAGGGTATGAACGTGGCTGTTGGTCTTGCTTCCTGGCTTACCAAGGACCAGATAGACAACAAGTACACAATGTTCTGTGCGGGCGGTGTTGTAGTTGCAATCCCCGTTACATTACTGTTCTTATTCCTTCAGAAGTACTATGTTGAAGGTGTTACCGGCGGTGCGGTCAAGGGTTAAGGAGATATCTGATGAAGAAACAGTTCCTTGCCTTATTCTGCGCACTTACTGTGGGACTTTGTGCCTGTGGCGGAAATTCCTCCGCCACGGGTAATTCCGCAAATCCCGACGCAAGCATATCCGCAGGTAAGGACACAAGTATGAATAACGGAAACTCCGAAACCTCAGGTTCCAAGGGTTATAAGCCGAATTTCTCAGGCTTTGCAACCGAAGCCCACAATGGCGACATCTTTGTGGAACCGGTTAAAAATATTCCCGATGATTTCTTTTGCGGTGCCGATGTTTCTTCCGTTCTTTCGGAAGAAGAGAGCGGCGTCGTCTATTATGATGCCGATGGCAATCAGGCAGATCTTTTCAAGATCCTTTCCGAATCAGGTATCAACTACATAAGAGTGAGAGTCTGGAACGATCCTTACGATGCTGCGGGACACGGCTACGGTGGCGGAAACTGTGATGCCAAGCGTGCAGCCGAAATCGGAAGGCGTGCCGCAGAGTACGGCATGAAGCTTCTTGTTGATTTCCATTACTCCGATTTCTGGGCGGATCCTTCCAAACAGATGGTTCCCAAGGCCTGGAAGGACATGGATTTTAACGCCAAGGGTGATGCTGCATACGAATTCACCAAAGATGCCCTGACCACCATTCTTGATGCGGGTGCCGATGTGGGTATGGTGCAGCTTGGTAATGAGACCACCACGGGCATGAGCGGAGAGAAGCGTTATGATTACTTTGCTTTTATCATGAACGGCGGAGCCAAAGCGGTCAGAGAGATCTCTGCAGATAAAGGCCTCGATATCAAGACCGTGTGCCATCTTACCAATCCCGAAAATTTCTCTGAGACCATAAGCCGCGTTGAGAAACTTATTAAGAACAACGTGGATTTCGATATCCTTGCTTTGAGCTATTATCCTTTCTGGCACGGAACTTTAGAGAATCTTACCAAATTGATGACCCAGATCCGTACGGATTACGGCAAGGAAGTGATGGTGGCGGAAACCTCCTACTGTTATACCCTTGAAGAGGGTGACGGCACCGGAAATTCCGTAAGCGCCAAGGATCTTTGCACAGAATACACAGCCTCCGTACAGAGTCAGTCCAATGCTTTGAGAGATGTGTGCGAAGCCGTTGTCAATGCAGGGGGACTCGGAGTTTTCTACTGGGAGCCCGCGTGGATTCCCGTGGGAGTTTACGATCCCAAGGCTAGCGATGCCGCAAGTGTTCTTGCAAGTAACAAGAAAGCCTGGGAAGAAAAGGGCTCGGGATGGGCTTCCAGCTATGCCAAAGAGTATGATCCCAAGGATGCTGGTAAGTATTACGGCGGATCTTCCTGGGACAATCAGGCCTGGTTTTCTTTTGACGGACATATATTGCCCTCGTTATATACATACAAGTATTTAAAATACGGTTCTGTGGATGAACTTAAGGTTGATTTTGCGGAACCCCTGAAGGTTACCCTTTCACCCGGGGGAGAACTCATTCTTCCCGACAAGGCCGTAGCCCATTTCAATGACCGAAGCAAAGACGGTGAGGCCCATGTTACCTGGGATGCGGAGAGCCTTGCAAAGGTCGACATGAATAAGCCCGGCGAATATACCGTGACCGGTAAATTTGACGACGGTTACGAGGCAGTGTGTCTCCTTACCCTGGCCAACGTGAATCAGGTAAAGAATGCCGGTTTTGAGGATTCCGACCGTTCCATGTACATCATTGAAGGAAATTGCGGAGATTATCAGCAAAAAGAATCCGATGCCAAGACCGGAGAGTGGGCTTTGCATTACTGGAATCAGAGCGAGGTTTCTTTTTCCGTTATGCAGGAGATAAAGGATCTTGAGCCCGGTACCTACAGCTTCAGTATCTATGCCCAGGGCGGAGATTCGGGTAACGATCCCAAGATGCATATTTTCGTTCAGGTCAATGATGTTGTTTATAAGACCGATTTTGCCGTTGACGGATGGATCAACTGGAAACATCCTTCCGTTAACAATGTAAAGATAAACAAAGGAGATAAGGTCTTTGTTGGAGTTTCCGTCAACGCCGGCGCCGGCGCCTGGGGAACCTTCGATGACTGGTATTTTTCCAAAACAGAATAGATGAGTAAAGACAAAGCCATAACCATAGAAGATGTGGCTCTTGCCCTTGGAGTATCGGAAAGTACCGTTTCCCGTGCCATCAGCGGTAAGGGAAGGGTCTCCGAGGAAACAAGGAACCGCGTCTTAAACTACATCAAAAAAATGAATTACGTGCCCAATGCCATGGCAAAGGGCCTGGCCAGTTCCGCTACCGGAAATATCGGGATAGTGGTAACGGGAAGTCATGCATTCATGGAGCTTCCTTTCTTTCAGTACTGCCTTGAGGGTATCTGCGAAAGCGCAGGCGCCAAAGGGTATGATACCATGATAGCCATGGATGTCTTCGGAAAGAACAGACAGCTGGAGCGGATGATCGTCAACCGCAAGGTGGACGGAGTTATCCTCACAAGGACGGCCACCGATGACGATGCTCTTAAATTCCTGTTAAAGCATGATATTCCATTTATTACCATCGGAACGGCGGAAAATTCCGGAATCTATCAGGTGGATCACGATCACTGCGAAGCCTGCAGGATCTTTACGGAAGGGATAATAAAGAAGGGCTGCGAGAGACTTTTGCTTCTTTATTCCGAAAAGACCGCCTATGTTACCCGCAAGCGTATCCAGGGCTTCAAGGAAGCTGTGGGGAAAAAGTACACATCAGATATGATCCTGGATGTATCCGACGATTCCAAGGCCATGGGACTGGTCATTGATGGTATCAGAAAGCACAAATACGACTGTATAATCTGCGCCGATGACAGGGTCTGCATGAAACTTCTGGACAGACTTTCCGTTTCGGGGCTTACGGTGCCTGAGGATATCAAGGTGGCAAGCTTTTACGGAAGCGAGCTCCTTAGTAAGAACAGGCCCTCCATAACAAGTCTTAAGTTTGATGCAAGAGACCTTGGAACCAAAGCCTGTAGCATGCTGCTTAACCTAATAGACGGTGAAGAGACCGTTAAAGAAGAACTGCTGGGCTATGAGATAGCCGAAGGACAGTCGGTATAAAAAAGTGCCCCGGACAAGTGTCCGGGGCATTTGTTATATGGCAGGGTACTGTTTATCGGGACCCTTAAATTGTGTGCTCAGATTCCCCTGGAGTAAAATTGAGAGTAGAAATCCTTCTTTGTATCGTAGGGTTTTATGAAATACTCGTTTAAAAGCCTCATATTTGCTGATTTAAGGGCCTTATCGCTGCTTCCTGACGATAATTTTATACTCTCCGAAACCTCTTTCCAGGCCTTTATAAAGCCTTCATAGGAATCGATTTGATCTATACCCAGCCAATCACTTATAAGAATCTTTTCGCCTCCGAGGTGGGGACACTCATGGATCTGCAGGAAATAATCGAAGGTTCCGTCCTCGTTCCAGATGCGCCCGAGAGGGAACATCCGGCAAAAGCCCGGGCGATGATCGTGTATCCCACAGCGTCCCTCAGCGTTCAAAAAGACACAGGGTCCTTCGGCTCTTTTCATGAGAACGGGAACGATGAGTCCTTCCGAAACCCTGAGAGTGATGATGGTCTCAAGCATTTCCTCGAAGGTCCTTCCCGTTGCTTTTTCCAGATTATAGATATCAAAGGGATCGAGAAAGATGGTATCCTCCGTGACCCTGCAGCACTCGGCGCATCCCTTGCAGCCATTAGTGCCTGTGGGAGCAAAGTCACCTGCTTTGTATCTGTTTCCGTCGGATATATCTTCAAAAGAAAGATCTCTTTTCATGATCTAAAGTCCTTTCTGTATTGCAGCGGAGTGGTGCCCGTACGGCTCTTAAAACTTGCGATAAAGCCCGCACTGTCGGAAAATCCGCATGTAACGGCGATCTCACCTACGGGTTCATCAGTTAAGGCCAGGGCTTTCTTGGCCTCGGCTATGCGCCTGTTTATTAGATAATTATATGGCGGCAAGCCCATTATACTCTTAAATCTCCGTATCAGATAGTATTCAGAGATGTTAAACTTATCGGCAATGTCTTTGACGCTGATATCTCCTTGAAAGTTTTCGTCAATATAGGCAGCTATCCTGTGAATGAGAGCGTTAATATCGGAATCGTCACCCACCGACATGGTTTCCGAAGCGATCCTGTAAAAAAGCCTGTTGGTGAGAGATTCGGCCTTAAGACGGCTCAGAGTGTCGGGATGCACCATGATGCTCAGTATGTCGTTAAAGTTTCGCACAAAGGATTCGGAATCCTTTATTTCAAAAGCCTCGCCCGATTTTAGCGAATCATGATAAAGAAGGGCTCCGGGCCCCGTAACATGCATCCAGTAGAATTCCCAGCCTGCTTTCACGGAACCGTAGGAGTGGGGGTGTCTGCAGTCAAAGAAAAAACCTGTACCTTCTTTGAGCAAAATTTCAATGTTTTGAGTCTTTACATACCCTTGCCCCTTAACTGTATACAGCAAAAGAAAACTGTCGTGTCGTTCTCTGGTGACACAATATTCCGGCAATGCATAGAAGTGGCCTGCCTCGCTTACGGCGAAGTTAAGTCTTCCGGTGATCTCCGCCTGCACCGAAGTGTTCCATATGGAATTGTCTCTGAATTTGTTCTGTGAACCTGCCATACCTATATCCTAGAGCAATTTTTTAATATTTTCAAGCAATTTGTACCGATGTATTTTGTCTGTTTACAGTTTAAGATTATTAATGAATTGCCAAAGCGTTTTAAAGCAAATGCTTTTGCATCGCATCCGGAGCTGAAGTTCTAAGCTCACGGCATTTCTCGCTAACAGGACGTTTCTGCGGAACTCGTCGTCGCAAAAAGAGCTCCTCCTCAAACAGTCCTCGAAACGCCCTGCTCGAAACGCCCTTTGCTAAGAACTTCTGCAAGGGATGCTCACGCAAAACATTTGCTTCTAAAGCGCATGTGAGAATGAATTTAGGACTTAAAGATGAGACATATAGCAGAGACGGTTGTAGATAAATAACAGAACAGACAATGATTTAGATAAAAGATCGGAGGCAACAGACCATGTCAGGCAAAGCAGAAGTCAGAGTTGAGAAAGTCGTTATCCCCACATACGAGATCGGCGAATACAACAAGAACCCCATGTTCCTTGAAAAGCGCGTATATCAGGGCTCTTCGGGCCGGGTATATCCCCATCCCGTGTGCGAGTCCATCAGCGATGAAAAGAAGGACAAAGAGTATACGGCAGTATATCTTGAGAACGATTACATCCTTGTTATGATCCTTCCCGAGATCGGCGGCCGTATCCAGCGTTTGTACGATAAGACCAACGGCTATGATGCCGTATACTACAATGAGGTCATCAAGCCCGCCCTTGTGGGTCTTGCAGGTCCCTGGATCTCTGGCGGTATCGAGTTTAACTGGCCCCAGCATCACAGACCCTCCACCTTCGATCCCGTGCAGTACACTGTTAAAGACAATGAAGACGGATCGGTTACCTGCGTTGTGGGCGAGACGGAGAAGATGTTCCATACAAGGGGGACGGCTTCTTTTACAGTATATCCCGACAAGGCATATTTAGAGATCAAGGGCATGGTCTATAACCCCACGGAAGAGCCCAAAACCTTCCTTTGGTGGGCAAATCCCGCGGTATCCGTGGGTGATCACACAAGATCCATATTCCCGCCTGATGTTACCGCCGTATTCGATCACGGCAAGCGGGACGTTTCCGAATTCCCCATTGCCAAAGGCGTTTATTACAAGGTTGACTATGCTCCCGGAACGGATATTTCCCGCTACAAGAACATTCCCGTGCCCACATCCTACATGGCTCACAAATCTGATTATAATTTCATCGGCAACTACGATGATTCAAAGCAGGCCGGACTTTTACACGTGGCAGACCATCATGTAAGCCCGGGTAAAAAGCAATGGACCTGGGGTAACGGAGATTTCGGCCGTGCCTGGGATCGTAACCTTACGGATGAGAACGGCCCCTACATTGAGCTCATGACAGGCGTGTTTACCGACAACCAGCCTGATTTTACCTTCCTTAAGCCTTTTGAAGAGAAGACCTTTACCCAGTATTTCATGCCCTACAAGGCCTGTGGCGCCATCAAGAATGCCACCGAAGATCTGGCTTTGAACCTTGAAGCGGGAGATAAGGGAGCAGTGGTGACCCTTTATTCATCCAAAGACTTCGACTCGGAATTAAAGGTTACGGTTTACGACGAAAACAGCAGGGAAGAGTCAAGTTATGTAAACTTAAAAGCCACTGATACGGCAATCCTTTCTTTTGCCGGATTTGACGGTTCCAAAGAGGGCACAGGTGTAAAAATCTTAAAAAAGAACGAGCCTATCCTTGAATATACCGTAAAGCACGTGGAGCCCGAGATCCCCAAGGCGGCAGATCCCATGAAGGCCCCGGAAGAGGTTTCGAACAATGAGGAGCTTTTCCTTTGCGGAACCCATCTTGAACAGTACAGACATGCCACCTTCCGTCCCGAGGATTATTATTTGGAGGGCTTAAAGCGGGACCCTGAGGATATCCGTATCAACAACGCCTACGGCAAGCTGATCTACGGCAAGGGCCGATTTGAGGAATCAATCGGATATTTTAAAGCGGCAGTGAAGCGCTCCGTAAAGTTCAATCCAAATCCCTATGACTGCGAGCCCTTCTTTAATCTGGGTCTTGCGCTTAAGATGACCGGTAAGGAAGCCGAAGCCTACGATGCTTTTTACAAGGCTACCTGGGACGGCAATTTCAGGGGCCGCGGTTTCTTTGAACTTGCTTTGCTTGAGTGCAGGCAGGGAAATCTTGAAAAAGCACTGGAATTTGTCAATGAATCCCTGAATAATGGTTTACATAACTTTAAAGCCCGCACCATTAAGACGGCCCTCCTGCGTAAACTTGACAGAACTGCTGAATCTGCGGAATTGCTGGGAGAGACTCTCAAACTTGACACTATAGATCCCGGTGCTCTGTTTGAAAGAAAGCTTTTGTTTGACGATGATTCTTTTACCGCACTTATGCGTGCCGACAACGAGGATTACAGGGATCTTTCCATCCTGTATGCATCGGCGGGATTTATGGAGGAGGCTTTAGAGGTCTTAGACTTAAGTCCCGATAAGAATGAACCCATGAATCATTATTATCGTTTTGCTTTTACCGGTGATGCCAAGTATCTTTCCAAGGCAGAGAGCAGCGACAGCGCCTACTGTTTCCCCAACAGGATAGAGGATATCAACGTTCTTTCTGCCGCAGTAAAGAAGGGCGGCAAAATGGCTGCTTACTATCTCGGATGCCTTTATTACGACAAGCGCGAGTGGGAAAAAGCACGGGATCTCTGGGAATCCGCAGCGGGTGAGATTTCCCTTCCCACGGTTCACAGAAACCTGTCACTTGTTTATTACAACAAGGAGCATGACCCTGACAAAGCACGAAAAGAACTGAAAACTGCCTTCGCCATGGACAAGTCGGATGCCCGCATTTTCTTTGAACTTGACCAGCTCTACAAGGTCACGGACCGGGATGTTTCCTTCAGACTTTCGAAGATGGAAGAAAATTCATCCCTTCTTGAAAAGAGGGACGATCTTTACACCGAATATATTACTCTTTTAAATGCTGACAGGCAGTTCGCAAAGGCGTATGATCTTATCATGGGTCACAAATTCCATCCCTGGGAGGGTGGCGAAGGTAAGATCACGGGAGCTTACAAGCAGGCACTTATCGGTCTTGCGGCCGGGGCGGGTGACAAAGCCGCTGCCAAGGCTTATATCGAAAAAGCTTTTTCTTTCCCCGAAAACTTAGGTGAAGGAAAACTCATAGGTGAGCTCGATAATGACCTTTATTTCCTGATGGGTGAGTATTCCGAAGATCCTTCGGATAAAGAAAAGAATTACAAGCTTGCCACCCGGGGCGAAGATAACTTTACTTCCGCCATGTATTATAACGATCAGCCCCCGGAAATGATGTATTTCAGGGCGTTAGCCTTTAATAAGCTTGGAAATAAGGACAGGGCAAAGAAGATCGCCGACGGTATGATCCTGTACGGCAAGACCCATATGAAGGATGAAGTAAAGATTGATTATTTCGCGGTATCACTGCCTGATTTCCTGATCTTTGAAGCGGATCTTAACAAGAAGAACAGGCGTCACTGCGAGAACATGATCAATCTGGGCATGACAGTCCGGGGGACTGTCATGGGGAGCGTTTTGACTCGCTGAGCGAGGCAGCGACCCGGGTGGTCCGCGGGACGTTAGATGTTTAATAGCAGCACAAGTAAGGATTATATAAGTATGGCGACAATTGATTTATCCGGTGAGTGGCTTTGCGTCTCACCCATGGTTTTTTCCATCATCAAGAATGTAAGATTACCCGGTTCTTCCTGTGAGAACGGTATCGGCACGCCC
>JAEEGT010000051.1 GCA_016280465.1 Lachnospiraceae bacterium
CTGATCCTGCCAAGTTCGTCAACTCCCAGATAATCCGTCTCAAAACCTTCTTTTTCAAGGTATTCGAAGGTCTTAAGTACCGCCGGATGCTCGACTTTCGTGGTGATGATGTGCTTACCGGCTCTCTGATTGGCTCTCGCTCCGCCGATTATGGCAAGGTTGTCGGACTCAGTACCACCCGAGGTAAAGAGGATCTCTTTTTCTTTGGCCTTAAGGGCTGCTGCCAGACGGGTCTTTGCAAGGCGCAGGTGCTTCTCGGCATCAAGGCCCTTATTGTGAACGCTGGAGGGATTTCCGTAATCCTCAAGCATTATTTGTTTCATAAGTTCCGCCACTTCCGGATAGACCCGGGTTGTGGCAGAGTTATCAAGATAGATTTCCATGTTACTTACGGGCGGTGATTCCGACCCACTCTCCCTGATAATCAACGGCTTCAACGGTAAGTCCCGCCGCTTCGATGGTGGCACGCACTTCAGCCTCTTTATTGTTTATGATACCGGATGTAATGTAAACTCCGCCTTTTTTCATCTGATTAACAATAACGGGTGTCAACGGAACAAGCACATCGGCAAGGATGTTTGCGACAACAATGTCATAACATTCGTAGCCAACCTGATCCTGAACAGCCTTATCTGTGATGATATTACCGATTATGATATTGAAAGCATCGTCCTTAATGCCGTTGTTTGCTTTATTATCGGCAACTGCGGGTACAGCACAGGGATCAAGGTCCGTTCCCACAGCTTCCTTTGCTCCGTACATGAGCGAGATGATGGAAAGGATGCCGGAGCCCGTTCCCACATCGAGGATCCTGGTTTCGGGAGTTAAGTGCTTTTTGATGGCTCTGATGCAAAGCTGTGTGGTCTCATGCATGCCGGTTCCGAAGGCGGTACCGGGATCAATGTGAAGGATCTTCTTGTCTTTATCCTCGGGCTTAACTTCCTCCCAGGAAGGGATCACCAGAAGATCGTCTATGTAAAACTGGTGGAAGTACTGCTTCCAGTTATTGATCCAGTCCACGTCATCGGTTTCGGAAACCTCAACGGTTCCTTCACCGATCTCGCAGTATTCTGCGGTCTCTTTCAACACTTCTTTGATATCAGCCAGAAGTTTATCCTTATCGACAGTATCGTCATTTTCCACAAAGCAGCTTAAGTATGCCACATCGTCGTTATCAGGCATGTCCGGTAAGATATCAACGAACATGGCTTCTTTTTCCAAGGGAGTGAGAGGGATCTTGTCCTCGATCTGGGCTCCCTCGATTCCGATATCGTAAAGGTTGCTTACCAGAATGTCTTCGGCTTCGGTTATGGTTTTAATTCTGTATTTGATCCACTTCATGTTTTGTACCTCGCATATAGCCGTGGCTCTTAATGAATTCTGCGTAGACTCTGCAATAGTTCACGCCTTCAGAGCCCGATTCTTTGTTTAGTATAACATCTGTCGGCAAATGAGTATATAACAGGATTGAATTCTTTGTCAAATAGGTGCCTGTGCCTGTTTTGTTGACATTCGCAGGCGTGAAGAGATAAGATATTTTAAAAGTTCCATCGATAATACATTTATGGCAGGCAGATATTATGTATCATTTTTTTGTAGATTCCGCGGCGATAGGCGATGCCCTTATTTCCGTAACCGGCAAAGACTATAATCACATAACCCATGTGCTTCGCATGAAGCAGGGAGAACAGGTCACCGTGGACAACACCGATGACGGCAAAGAATACCTCTGTGAGATCGATTCCTTCGAAACAGACAGGGTTTTGCTGCGCATACTGGACGTGCAGACAGACACAGCCGAACTGCCCGCAAAGATCCTGCTTTTTCAGGGGCTTCCCAAGGCAGACAAGATGGAACTTATCATCCAAAAGGCCGTGGAGTTGGGGGCTTCCGAGGTCATTCCCGTGGAAATGTCCAGATCTGTCGTGAAACTTGATAAAAAGAAAGGGGATGCCAAACAGACCCGCTGGCAGGCCATTTCCGAGGCAGCCGCAAAGCAAAGTAAGCGCGGAATCATTCCTGTGGTAAGCGCTCCCGTAACGTACAAAGAAGCCCTTGAGAGGGCTTCTTCCTGTGATCTTTTTATGGTACCCTACGAGGATGCAAGGGGCTTTGCCCACACCCGCGAGGTGCTCTCTTCAATTAAACCCGGTCAGTCTGTGGCTATTCTCATCGGTCCGGAAGGAGGCTTTGCACCCTCCGAGATTGAGTCCGCGCAAGCGGCCGGCGGTGAGATCATCACCCTCGGAAAGCGGATCCTTCGTACCGAGACTGCAGGGCTTGTGGCCCTCAACCTTGTTATGGCACAGCTGGAGGACTAATCATAACAGCACTTGATCAATACAAAAGAGCAGGAATCCTTCCTGCTCTTTTTCATACATACAGTTTTATCAGCCCACTGAATTATAATTTATCAAACAACCCTTAAGGATGATCTCTCTTTCCTCGTCGGTAAGATCTCCGAGGGTAAGTTCGAATTCCTTAAGTGCTCCACCGCTTACGGCATAGGCCTTGATGGTCTGTGCTTTTTCTTTGACCGCATCGCGGATACCGGGGATATAGATATAATCCAGGCGCTTGAAGGGCAGGTCACCTTTCTTGATGAGGAAAGGAAGCATACCCCAGTTGATAAGGTTGGAGCGGTATCTCTTGGTAGCATACTCTTCGGCGATGTTAGCCCAGCCTCCCAGAACTCTCTGGCAGGATGCGGCCTGTTCTCTTGCGGAACCGTCACCGGGCTTTACCGCAAAAATGGTGGAACCGATACCGAAGTTATCGTGAGAAGCATCGGGGAATTTTTCTCTGACAACAGCCATAACCTCGTGAAGCTCGGGAAGTGCCTGACAGGGTTTAACATCACCCTTACCGTCAAGAACCGCTTCTCTTGCTTCTTCGGCCTTCTTAACCTCCTTGGCAAGGCCCACGTACTCGGGGTCCTTACGGGAAAGGGTGAATTCCGCAAGACCCAGAGGATTTGATCTGTAGGAAGAGGTTTCACCGGAGGGGATCAGTTCATCGGTAGTGGTAACCGGATCGTGGATCTCGGAAACCACCTTCAAAAGCAGGTTTTCGGTAAGAGCCGGCATCTTGGGCCAGTCCTTGATATTGGGACCCATCTTGATCTCCTGGTTGGGATCCGCAACACCGTGAGAATCGAACACACGGTTTGCGTAGATGGAGGAGTCAAAGAAATACTTATACTTGCCGAAGTCACCGGCAAACTCCGTTGCGGGAGTAAGGAATCCCTTATTTGCCGCGGTGGCTGCAATGGAACGTGCATCCATAAGGGCAACGGATGCAATCTGACCGTTCTGTATCTTGGAGCCTTCACGGTTGGGGAAGTTTCTGGTTGAATGACGGATGGAAAGTGCGTTGTTTGAAGGGGTATCTCCCGCACCGAAGCAGGGACCGCAGAAGGCAGTCTTAACAACACCGCCGGCTTTGATGAGTTTGGCAACGCTTCCGTTCTTAACAAGCTCCATATATACGGGCATGGAAGCGGGATATACGCTCAAGGTAAACTCATCGCTTCCGATGTAGGCATTGTCGAGGATATCCGCTGCAGCGCAGATATTTTCGAATCCACCGCCGGCACAGCCTGCGATGATACCCTGTTCAACGTATAATTTTCCGTCACGGATCTTATCGCTTAAGGAGTACTGTACCTTCTCGCCGAAGCTGACCTTGGCACGTTCCTCAACATCATGAAGCACATCCTTAAGGTTAGCGTTGACTTCGTCGATGGTATAGACGTTGGAAGGATGAAAGGGCATGGCAATCATGGGTTTGATCTTTGAAAGATCAACCTCGATAAAGCCATCGTAATATGCTACATCCGCAGGCTTAAGTTCTTTATAGGCAGACTCCCGTCCGTGTATCTCATAGAACTCGCGGATCTTTTCATCAGTAGTCCATACGGATGAAAGACAGGTGGTCTCTGTGGTCATAACATCCACGCCGATACGGAAATCAGCGGAAAGTTTGGACACGCCGGGGCCAACGAATTCCATTACTTTGTTATTAACATATCCGTTTGAGAATACGGCTCCGATAATGGCAAGAGCCACGTCCTGAGGACCAACACCCTTAACAGGCTCGCCCTTCAAATATACGCCCACAACTCCGGGCATCTTTACATCGTATGTCTGGGAAAGAAGCTGCTTAACAAGTTCGGGACCGCCTTCGCCAATGGCCATGGTACCCAATGCTCCGTATCTGGTATGAGAGTCGGAACCAAGGATCATTGCTCCTGCTTCTGCCAGCATCTCTCTTGCAAACTGGTGGATAACCGCCTGGTGAGGGGGTACATAGATACCACCATACTTCTTCGCACAGGTGAGTCCGAACATGTGGTCATCTTCGTTGATGGTTCCGCCTACGGCACACAGGGAATTGTGACAGTTGGTAAGCACGTAAGGGATCGGGAATTTCTTAAGTCCCGAAGCGCGGGCTGTCTGGATGATACCCACGAAGGTGATATCATGGCTTGTAAGCTTGTCGAATTTGATCTTCAGCTTATCCATGTTGCCGCTTGTGTTGTGTGCTTTTAAGATCCCATATGCCATTGTGCCTTCTTTGGCGTTAACGGAATAACCCGCAGCCTCCGGAGAGGTTGCGGGTACTATATCGGTTCCGTTAATAAGGTATACGGGTGAATCATAGAGTTTGATCATAACAGGTTCTCCCTTTATCTTATTTATTCTTTAGGTTTTCTTACGAAAAGCCGTACGACTATAATTGCACTTTGCGAAGGTGCCAGATATCGTTAACGTATTCCTGGATGGTACGGTCGGATGAGAACTTACCGGCACTTGCGATGTTTAAGATACTCTTTCTTGCCCATTCGCGGCCGTCC
>JAEEGT010000052.1 GCA_016280465.1 Lachnospiraceae bacterium
CCAGCCTGTGGCGGAAAATGCCGTCATCCACGGCCTTGAGGGTATAGAATCCGACGGAATGGTCACCATACGGGCTTCCGTCGACGACAGGGTGTTAAAGATCGATATTTCCGATAACGGCGGCGGTATCGATGCCGAAGAACTTAGGAGCCTGAATGAACGCCTCGGCAGTTACAAAGAAGAAGAACGGACCAGCAGCATAGGTCTGTACAATATAAACCGAAGGATCAAGCTGTCCTACGGCGAGGAATACGGCGTAACGGTCTACAGTACCCCGGGAAAGGGTACCACCGTTTCAGTTGCCATACCGCCTCAGAAACAACAGTGATGGAGAAGGAGAATAACAGGTCTTACGGCGGCAGGAGAGTATCTGTTGCAGCTCCCATTGATTACATGCCCGTATTCGAGCATATCTAATTTTTCATGTTTTAATGTCGAAATTTTTGGGTTAAATAAAAAAAGGTAATATCTTAAACTAGGTACTGTGCAGAGGCCTCTGCACGGTACCTTTTGTTTTAAGAACGGATTTGGCATGGCCTGAACGTTCTTTTTACAGGGGAAGCAAACTTTATACAGGAGGAGACATTTATGAAGAAGAGTATCAGGAAATTCTTCGCTGCCTTCATGGCAGCAGCACTGGTGCTTGTATCGGGCAAGATCGATGCAAGAGCCGAGTCGGCCGCATGTGCATACATAGACGGCCAGACCCCCAGCTATTCCTATACGGTAAAGGGGGATGTTAACGTTATTACCGCAGATATCACATTTTCACCTGCCGACGGTGATGCTTTTTCACTGAACGACTGGTGCGGTTACGGAGTTGTTGTTAACCACGTGGACGGCAGCAAGTCCTATTATCAGTACGGCGGTGCCCAGGTAAGCTGGGGCTGGGACGCAGACGGAGATCAGAATGAAGACTCCTACGGCGTAAACGGCGGAACCTGGCTTGGCAATGCAGATGCCGAAACCTTAAAGGCTACTCTCGGAATTCCCGCAGAAAAAGGTGCGGTTGTAGACTTTATCGTTACTTCCTGGGATTCCTACGCAGGAAATCAGTTTACCGTTGATATCACCGAAGGCGGCGAAGCTACCGTAAGCGGCGGCGTTAAGTACGTGGACGGCAAGACACCCGGTTCTTCCTACACCGTTGAAAGCGACTGCAATTCCGTACTCATCGATGTTGAGTACCTGGCAGCAGACGGCGAAGCATTTGCTTACAATGACTGGTGCGCCAACGGTATCGCAGTTACCCATGCAGACGGCAGCAAGTCCTATTATCAGTGGGGCGGCGCTCAGGTAAGCTGGGGCTGGGATGCAGACGGAGATCAGAACGACGACTCCAAAGACGGCGTGAACGGAAATACCTGGGCAGGAACCGTTGATTCCACATCTCTTCGCGGTATGCTCATGGTTCCCGCAAGCAAGGGTGATGTGCTTGATGTTATCGCTCTTGGCTGGGATTCCTATGCAGGAACTCAGTTTGTAATCAGAAAGTACACCGAAAGCGGTGTGGTTGTGGGTGAAGTATCCGAGGCTACCTTAAGCCTTAACAATGCAGACTGGTCCGATACCGGTGCAGTGATCACCACAGCAACCGTTAAGGGTAACGGATCCTATGTAGTCAAGGCAGAACTTCCCACAGCTCTGGGAAGCGGACAGTTCGAATGTCTTACACTTCCCAACGGTGAGACCATCTTTGGACCCACCTATACAGTAACCATCGACAAGATCGTATTAAACGGCGAGGAGATCGCTTTACAGGGTACCTCCTATACATGTTCCGCAGACGGCGGCGCAGTGGATACCAGAGTAAACCTTTACAACGAATGGAACAATCCCGACTTTGAAGGCGTAAACGGCAAGGGTTACATTGATAACCGTACCGCAGGAGACAAAGCCACCGCTACGGCAAGACTTCTTACTCCCGAACAGGTAGCTGCCATCAAGACACTTGAAGTTTACTTCACCGTTGCGGGCGCTTTTGAAAATCTTGAGGGTGCAGGCGCATCCGCAGGCTCCACCGCAGGTCCCGTAGACCTTGACGGAACCTACAACGCATACCTTTGCTTCCAGACACCTACCTATTCCTTCCGTAACAACTTTGATGAGCCTAATTACGGACGTGATGCTGTAGGCGAAGACGGAACCGTATACTTTATGCAGGTTACCGGCTGGGATGGCGACGTAGCCATCAAGAGACCCGGTGAATTCAAGGATGCAGTCATCGCAGGTAACGGAACCTATACCGTTTCCGTTGAAGGTCTTGACCTTACCGGCGACTTCGATTCCCAGGATCACATGAACATGATCATGCTTTCCACCGATATTCCCAACACCGATGAGATCGTCATCAGTGACGTAAGCCTCAAGGTTGACGGAAAGACCATCGATCTTCCCGAAGGTTCCCAGAACCTTAACAAGGAAAGCGTTAACTACATGCAGATCCAGGTACAGAGTACCTATAACAATGACATTGCCGAGATCGGCGCTTACAATGTACCCATGACATCCATGGAGATCACCTTCACCGTAAGCGGATTCAACTATGACAAGGCTGAAGAAGCACCCGCAGCAACGGAAACCACCGTCAGCTCCGTTTCCACCGCTTCCGTAAGCACTGCAGCACCCGCTGAAAACACCGGCTCCGGCGTTAATGTAGGTCTTATCGTTGGCGTTATCGTAGGCGTTCTTGCCATCGGCGCATGTGTATTCTTTGTAGTTCGTAAGAAGAAATAATATGTAACAATTTCGGATGGACAGGGCGTTTACGGCGCCCTGCCCGATTCCGTGGGAGACTTGTATGGCTAAAAAGGTTGAAGTCAGCAACGGCTGGACGGACAAAGTATATTATGTGACAAGGATCAGTCTTCTTTTTGCATTCGTGCTGATCTTTTTCAGCGAGTTTAATCCTGCCAGGATCTTTGCGCAGATGAACAAGAACGTATCTCTGCTGACGGCTGCCTTGTCCTACAGCAGGCTGGTAGTCAATATAAAGTACGAGATCAGCCATAA
>JAEEGT010000053.1 GCA_016280465.1 Lachnospiraceae bacterium
CTCTCGAGTCACAAGATTAGATTCTGGGCAGTTACAACGATGTTTAACAATGGAATGAACCCCAGAGACATCCAGTCGGCTGCAGGTCACGCCAATATGGCCATGACAGAACACTATGACAGAGCTTCCCATTCAAGGGTTATCGCTATGAAATTGGGATAATCGGGTGGGTACAAAAAGGTACAAAAATAAGTAGAATAAAAAGAAAAGCGGGAAGCCTTTATCTACAAGGCTTCCCACGATTCAACTCTCTGCGGAAGATGGGACTTGAACCCACACGATTGCAATAATCACAAGATCCTTAGTCTTGCTCGTCTGCCAGTTCCGACACTTCCGCGAACCACGTTCAACACGCAAAAAAGATATTATCATCTGAGATATGAATTGTCAACATGAAAAATAAAAAAGATTTCAAAAAAAATTATGCATCGAAAAGGTGCTTTTTACAACCGGGTGCAGGTCGCGAAAAACAGGCATAAGGCAGCGGTAAAAACAGCGAAAAACAGCCTTAAGTTAATTGCTTTTTAATCCGATAAGTATTATAGTAAGGGTGACATGGAAGTCACGTTGCACGTTGTTTGCACCGTCAAAGGAGTGAGACTATGAAAATCAATCAAGGAACCGATTATTCGGCATTATTCTCATCACTTAATACATCATCGACAGGCTTTTCCCTCAACGATTATGCTCAGATAAAGAACGGCAGCTACGGCAAGCTGATGAAGGCTTATTACGGCAAGGATTCAGCTTCGTCCAAGACGGCTTCTTCATCCAAGAAGCTCGATGAGACCGCTACCCAGAACATGAATGCGGTACAGAAGAGCGCCGATGAATTTAAGGAGGCTACCGAATCCGTTAAGAGCGCCATCGCCGATGGGGACAAAGATAAGATCTACAAGGCAGCTCAGGGCTTTGCCGACAAGTACAATTCTCTTATGAGTTCCGCCGGCAAGGTTTCAAACAAGAATGTTACCAGACTTGCCACCAACCTTATGAATGAGGTTGCTTCGAACCTTAAACTGCTCGGCAAGGCAGGCTTCACCGTTGACAAGGACGGCAAGATGAGCGTTGACGAGAAGTCCGTAAAGAGCGATAACAACAGCGCCCTTACATCACTTTTCGGAAGGAACAGCTCTTTCTCGGATATGGTTTCCGGCAAGGCAGCTTCCATCGTCAACAAGGCTAAATCCGCTGTCAATGCTTCCAGCACCTACACAGCCAAGGCAGCATACAATAACAAAGAAACCTCCGTCGGAGATTTCTACGACAGCTTCAACTAGAGATGATAAGGGCCCGGCAGTTTATCTGCCGGGTTTTTCTTTTTCAGGAAAAAGAAGGACTGTTTCTTTATCTTGACAAAGATGGAACTTGCCATTAAAATAACCTTTGCATGCAGGGATGGCGGAATTGGCAGACGCGCTAGATTCAGGTTCTAGTGAGCATTGCGCTCATGAGGGTTCAAGTCCCTTTTCCTGCAGTCATCGTCCTCGAATGGAATGAGAGGACACAGCCCCCGCCGCAGCGAAGCTGCCTTTAATGCGGGGGTGTTTTTTGCCTTAAGACTCAGTCTTAGGGCTTTTTTGTTGCTTAAATGCCTCTTGCCCACCTACTCGAAAAGTGATAGTATCTTTCTTTGAATATGCCAATATCTGGGAGTTTTCGGCATATTATTACATCTATGGAGGACATAAAATATCATGAAAAAGAACATGTACAGGAAACTGGCGATCCTGCTTTGTGTAAGCTGTATGCTCCTTGCTTCGTGCGGACAGGCAGCTGAACCTGCTTCATCCGTATCTGTTGGAAAAAGCGAAACAAGCGTAAAGGTCACTGCGTCTGTGGCTCAGGAGTCTTCAACGGATACGACCGCATCGGTTTCGGACACCAAGGTTGTTTCTTCATCCGATCAGACTCAGGATACGGCCCCGTCTCAGGAAACCGCTGCCGATACCGTTGCAAAGACCGAATGGACGGAGAAAATGCTTGTTGACGCCTTGAAGTCTCTTTCTTTTGAAGACAGCGGTATTTCCGTATCGGAGGGTGTGAGATTAAGCCTTGAGGGATTCGGCGGAGAAGATCTCGGCAGTTGTTCCTGCACTTTTAAACTCGAAAATACAAACACCGAGGGCCGGTCTGTAACTGTTTCTATAGTCGGTCTGCTCATTAACGGATTCTTTTCCGGATCCAATGGCAACCAGTACATGATCACTGCAGCGCCCGGTGAATCGAATACGGTAGAGGCTGTCGGTCTTAATCTGTATCCTCTGTATGATCTGTACAGATCTTCGGGATTAAGCTTAACTGAGGCACCGATAGAAACCGTGGATATCGAAGCAGAGGTTGTGGTAGGAGAAGACTATAACAATATCGATGTTAAATACTTTGAACTCAAAACAACGGATTTTGTTGACGGAAGACAGATGCTTGGAACAAAAGTCGGTTCGGGGGTTCATTTATCTTCTTATTGTGCGGAGGGTCCGCTTCCTGTCACAACGGGATATGTGGATGAATCTGCGGAAGTAGTCGTTTACAAGCGCGACCTTCCTGAGGGACAGAGCCTCATTTCCTACGCTTATTCGGGAAATGAACACTTTTACATGAATGCCTGGGGACATATTCAGGCGGCCGGCAATCGTTTAAGTTTGTCTTCAATCTGGTCCAATCCCGGATATGTGTGCTGTTTTGTCCTTCCGAGTGAGGAAAAACTGAGAAACGACCTGGGACTTTCCTCATCTGATCCGCTTAACCTTAAACTTTCGGACGGCGAAGACTTTGAGATTGCCATTGAATAAAGACAGACTTTAAAGAGGCATTTATGAAAAGAAACGGTATATGTAAAAAACTCATTTCCTTGCTTACTGTAATGACTTTACTGACGACCGCTGCCTGCGGCAACACTTCATTTACAGCATCAAGAAGCATTATCGTTGAAGCGCTTTCGGGAACCGTTACATCCGAAAAACAAAGCGAGAAAGCAAATCTTGTCAAAGGTGAGGCATTAAGGTCCGGCCAGACGGTATCAACGTCCGAAGCTTCGGATCTTACGCTTTTGCTTGATTCCGATAAGCATGTGTACGCCGGAGAAAACACTGACTTCAGGCTTGACGCGGCAGGTAAAGAAAACAGTACAAATACAAGAATCGAGCTCCTTACGGGCACCATAACCTCTGTCATAGACAATAAACTTCAAACGGGCGAGAGTTATGAAGTGGTTACGCCCAATGCCACCATGGCGGTTCGGGGAACAACCTTTAAAGTTACCGTTTGCCTGGGAAATGACGGATATGTTACCACCCTCGAGGTTACGGAAGGTGTTGTGGATCTGATAGTAAAAGAAGGCGGTAAGGACAAAACATACAGTGTGCCTGCAGGCGCGGGAAAGAAGATAACGGGAGAGACCGTCACCGATCTTTTACCCGGAGAAACGGACCTTTCTTCCGGAAGTTCCGGCTTGCTTTCAAAGAGTGTCATGACCCGGTACAACAGCGGCAATGTCGTGTATACCGAGTCGGACGAGCACTCCTATGACGATGCGGGGAACTTGATAAGTACCATTCATTCCGAAAACGGAGCTGTTTCGTATGTTGATGTTTTCACATATGACGGGCAGGGAAGGGTGATACTTGAAGAGCGTTTTTGGCCCGGGGCGTATGAAGAATACCTTAATCGTGTAGAAGAAGCAAGATATAAAGTTCCGCGCATGTATACGATAGAATCGGAATACGGTGCTGACGGAAACCTTACACATCGAAAGAAAACCGTTCCGGATTTTGAAGGCGATTATCTTGCTACCAAGACAGAATTCGAGGAATTCTACACCTATGATCAAAACGGCAGGCTCGAAGAGATCAGCCTTCCGGAATATGCGGGAAACACCAGGTCAGGTAAGCCCGGTAAGTATGTATATACTTATGACGGTTCCGGCACGGAGATCTGTAAGTTTTACTACGCAAACGGCGCAGAGGGTGAGGAAGAATACACGCGGAAATATGATTCGGAAGGCAGACTTATCGAATATGTGGATTATAACCCCCTTGCAGGCTGGACCAACGAATTCAAGAAGGACATCGTGTATGACGATGCGGGCAATATGATCTCTTATCTTGAACATACGGGAGGCGAGTGGGGGGATACAGTATCCCATAGTTTTACGCTTGAATACGAGTATGATGCGGAAGGTAACATGATCAAATGCACAAAGGATACCGGAACCGGTTCTGTCTATGTATATGATTATGAGTATTGAGAAGCAGTTGAATAAATGAGAGGAAGGACATTCTAAGGAATGTCCTTTTCTTTTGCCAAAATAAACCCCTTCTAAAATCTCTAAAAATTTGATTAATAATCCCGTGGTACTATTGAAAACGCCGAAAACACGTTGTTATTATAAGACCGTGTAAAGAGCGGAACTTATTTCCGCAGACAGGATAAATGCATCGCTACGGAAGGAATATCATGAAAAAGTTTTTGAAAAAGCATAGGAAACTGATAATCGGCCTTTGTGTTGCCGCCGTTGTAATAGTGGGAGGCTGGATCTGGCTTAAGAATGCAAGCCGTAAGGCTTTGGACAGACTTCAGACCGCTACCATCGAAACGGCCAAGGTCGAAAGACGAAATCTGGTGAGCGTGGTATCCGCCACTGGTAAGGTTACTAGTAACGACTCCAAAAGTCTTGCCCCCGCAGTTTCGGGAGTAAAGATCTCCGAACTCAATGTGAGCGTGGGAGATTACGTTAAGGCAGGGGATGTTCTCCTGGTGCTTGATTCTTCAAAGATCGAGGATAATCTCGAGATCGCTAACAAAAATCTTGAAACTTCTCAGAAATCAGCCGACTTAAGCATTAATTCAGCAAAAAGAAGGGTTAATGAGGCACAGACCAGCAGTAAGGCTTCCGAGCAGAAGATCGCTGACCAGATATCACAGACCGAATCGAACCTTAATAAGTTAAAGGATCTTCGGGATCAGGCCCTGAACCTTTACAAGAATGCCCTGGCAAGCAGACAGACCATTGAAGCAAAATACAATCCCGTAGCCCAGGCTTATAACAATAAATACGCACTGGAAACCACCATATCCGCATCGGA
>JAEEGT010000054.1 GCA_016280465.1 Lachnospiraceae bacterium
ACATGGAACCAGTATTTGCACCAGGGCTCGCCCAAAAAGGCCTCGCTCTGGGCGATCTCATTGGTGTGGTGAGGGAAGATATTGTCAACACCGCCGCAGTGGATATCAAGCTTTCTGCCGCAGTGCTTCATGCTGATGCAGGAGCACTCGATGTGCCAGCCGGGATATCCAACACCCCAGGGGCTGTCCCACTTAAGGGCCTGATCTTCGAATTTGGACTTGGTGAACCAGAGCACGAAGTCGGTCTTGTTCTTTTTATTAACGTCCTCATCAACGTCGTCACGGACGCCTACCATGAGTTCTTCCTCGGCCTGATTGGAAAGCACATAGTACTTGTCGAGCTTGGAAGTGTCAAAGTAGATATTTTCGCCGGACTTGTATGCATAGCCCTTCTCAAGCAGCACCTCGATCATGTGGATGAACTCGTCGATGCAGTTGGTGGCGGGCTCCACCACGTCGGGAATGCGGATGTTTAATTTTTTGCAGTCTGAGAAGAAAGCGTCGGTGTAGAATTTGGCGATCTCCATGACGGTCTTGTGTTCGCGCTTTGCACCTTCCACCATCTTGTCGTTGCCGGTGTCGGCATCGCTTGATAAGTGTCCCACGTCGGTGATGTTCATGACACGCTTAACATCGTAACCCACATAACGAAGGGTACGGTCCAGGATATCTTCACAGATGTAGGAACGTAAATTTCCGATATGGGCAAAGTGATATACCGTAGGTCCGCAGGTGTAAAGGGAAACCTTGCCGGGCTCGTTGGGTACGAACTCGTCCACTTTCTTTGACATTGTATTGTAAAATCTGACAGTATTCATGATGAATCCTCCCGATAAATCCTATTCTTCACAATATTACTGTAAAAAGAAACCATCGTCAATGTGAAGTTCCTACGGGAACGCAGGTTTTATACTTTCTTTATTGATTTTTTATCCCCGTTTGTTATATTTGAGAAGATGAGGTTTTTTCCTCAGGGGGATTTTGATGGAAACTATAAAATTCGGACTCAAATATCTTAAGGGCTCTGTATGGAAACTTGTAGCTTCCCAGATCCTTAGTTTCACCGGTATTCTCGGTGATCTTTTTATCCCGCTCATTACAGGTATCCTTATTGACTTTGTCATCAAGGACAGTGAGGTAAGACCCGACAGTGGCGGGGTATTTCATTTTCTTCTTTCCGGAAAGTACGGAAGTATCCATTCCATTCAGCTGTTTTACAGTATAGCCGTGGTTTATACCATATTCGTGGCATTAAGGCTCATCCTTATCTACATCCGAGATATCTTTCAGGAGTATGTGGGTCTTGAACTTGAGACCAAGCTTCGCTATGCCACCTATCGGAAACTCATGGAGCTTGATTCCCAGACCATTTCCGACTATAACTCCGGCGAACTTTTGCAGGTATTGAACAGCGATACCATCATGTACAAGGAACTGTTTGCCCACAGGATCCCTTATTTTGCCGACAGTATCTTTATCCTCGGAACATCGGTATTTTTCCTTTACGGGATCAACATTTCCTTTATCGTGATCCCCATTATACTCATGCCCCTTATTGCCATTACGGTCCTTAATTTCCGAAAGAAGGCCAGAGAAAACTTTAAGGCCATCCGTAAGGCGTCCAGCAATATGAACTTAACGGTTCAGGAGAATATCGCGGCGGTTCGTATAATCCGTTCTTTTACCAATGAGGATGCGGAAAAAGAAAAATTCGAGAAGGTCAACATGGGCTTCTTAAATGCCAACCTTGACCAGATACGTCTTTCCTCCAAATTCGATGCCACCCTTAATACTCTGAAACAGACGGCTTACGTGGGTACCCTGGTCATCGGTGCGGTCCTTGCCATTAACGGCAAGATGAGCGTAGGTAATATCCTTGCTTCCGCATCTTATGTAATGATGATCATGAACCAGATCGCCAGCCTTAACAATCATATCTTCCAGATGCAGCGCCAGACCGTTGCGGGATATGAACTCAAGAAATTTATGGACTGTGAGAGCAGAGTTTCGGATAATACCGATTCCGTTCTTTGTTCCTGCACTCCCGATATAGAGGTTAACCATGTATCCCTTACAATCGGGGAACAGGAAATACTTAAGGATGTTTCCGTAAGTATCCCTTACGGAAAGAAACTGGGTATCGTAGGACCCACGGGAAGCGGCAAGAGCGTGCTCCTTAAGTTCCTGGTGCGTACCCGTGATGTGACCGGGGGAAGTATTACCATAGACGGTCACGACATAAAGGAGTACTCCCTTAAGAGCTTAAGGGACATGTATTCCTATGTATTTCAGGATGTTTTTCTTTTTTCAAATACGGTGGATTCAAATATTGCCTACAGTAATCCCGACATAGAGGAAAATCTTGTGGTGCAGGCTGCCACCAAAGCCCAGGCCCATGGCTTTATCCAGGGGCTTTCGGAAGGGTATCGGACAATAATCGGTGAGAGAGGACTTGGTATCTCGGGAGGCCAGAAGCAGCGTGTCTCCGTAGCAAGAGCCTTCCTTAAGAATGCACCGGTGCTGGTGCTTGACGACTCCACCAGTGCTTTGGACGTGGAGACCGAAAGAAGACTGTTAAAGGTCATCTACGAGGATTTCAACGATAAGACCGTTATCATCACCGCTCACAGGCTTTCCTCCGTTAAGGACTGTGACGAGATTCTTTATATGGACGACGGAGTGGTTGCGGAGCGGGGTACCTTCGACGAACTCATGGCTCTTGACGGAAGGTTTGCCCATGTCTATAAGGTTCAGGCAGAGCAGCAAAGCGCCATAGC
>JAEEGT010000055.1 GCA_016280465.1 Lachnospiraceae bacterium
AAAAAACTACGTTTTGACTACGATTCACGGCCAAGATTTGCCACACTTTGCGCGACTTTGCCATTTGGCCCGATTTTCTGTAAAATGATCGGAGTTTCAGCAGCTTGGCAAACCGGCGCAAACTGGAGCAATTTGATGCGGCTTTGGAGGTAAGAAATGCCGATAAAAGTATTATTTATCTGCCACGGCAACATTTGCAGGTCGCCGATGAGCGAATTTGTTTTTAAGAATATGTTAAAAGAACGTGGCCTGGAGGGGGAATTTCTGGTTGAATCCGCTGCCACCAGCAGTGAAGAGTGCTGGAATGGCGTGGGGAACCCTGTATATCCGCCGGCTAAGCAGGAACTATACAGGCACGGTATCGGAGTGCCGGGTAATGAACTTGGAGTATCCACAAAAAGAGCCCGCCAGATAACCCGGGAAGACTACGAAAAGTGGGATCTTATTATCGGTATGGAGCGCTTGAATCTTGCAGGTATGAAGCGTATACTCGGAGATGATAAGTCGGGGAAGATCCATCTTCTCATGGACTTCACCGATCATCCCGAGGATATAGATGATCCCTGGTATACAGGTGACTTTTCGGGAGTGTACAGACAGATTTTGGAAGGGTGCGAGACTTTATTGGATCATTGCTTGCGTGAGCGCATTCCTGTGACAAACCTAAAAGGCGTATAAGCGCCTTAAAAGATTTCGGAGGATAAAATGGCAAAGAAACTCATTGTAGTCGTTGACATGCAGAAAGACTTTATTGACGGAGCCCTGGGCTCAGATGAGGCTCCAAAGATCCTGGATCGTTGCGCCTATCGTATCAGCAAAGCCAAGGAAGACGGTGATATCATCGTGTTCACCAGAGATACCCACGGCGAAGATTACAGCGGGACCGAGGAGGGAAAAAATCTTCCCGTGCCTCACTGTATTAAGGGAAGCGACGGCTGGCAGATCGTTTCGAGCCTTACTTCCATAGCCCCCGAAGCCCCAATCCTGGACAAAGAAACCTTTGGCAGCAGAAATCTCGGAGAGCTGGCTGCGGAACTGGTATATAAGGGTGATGTGGACGAGATCCATCTGTTTGGATTGTGCACGGATATCTGCGTTATCAGCAATGCTTTGCTTCTTAAGGCTTTTTGCCCAAATATTCCCATATATGTGGATGCCTCCTGCTGTGCGGGAGTAACACCCGCAAGTCACGAGAATGCCATCAGGGCCATGGAATCCTGTCACATACATATTACAGGCAAGGGTGTTGAACCCTGGCGTTAATGATCGATCCGGAGGCGAAAATTGGAGCAGATAATCAACAGTCTTTTAGAGACAGACCTTTATAAATTTTCCATGGGGCAGGCTATCTATCATCAGTTTCCGGGATATACCACCACCTGGACCTTCAGATGCCGCAATAACGATGTTCATTTTACTCCCGAAATGGTGAGGGAGATAACCGCACAGATCAAAGCCTATTGCGATCTTAGGTTCACCGAGGATGAGCTTGAGTATCTTGGCAATATCACCTGGTTTAAGCGTTCTTACGTTGATTTTTTAAGACTCTGGCATCCCAGATTCGAGGATTTTGAGATAGGCACCGATGATCCCTGCGGCCTTACCATAGAGACCAAAGGAACATGGCTTAATACATCCATGTATGAGATACCCACGCTGGCTATTGTCAACGGGGTTTATTTTCGCATGGGCTTTGATTATTCAAGGCTCCTTGAAAGCTTCAGGGAGAGACTTGAAGACAAGATAAAGAAACTTGAAGACGGCACCTGGAAGATAGGTGCTTTTTCCGAGTTCGGCATCAGAAGGCGCTTGTCGGCAGAAGCACAGGAACTGGCAGTTTCGGAACTCTGTAAGGCAAGGTTTGCGGGCTCTGTATTTGTCGGTACCTCCAATGTGTTTCTTGCAAAGAAATTCGGGATCAAGCCCGTAGGCACCATGGCTCATGAATGGATCATGTGTGTGGGGCAGGGTAATCACAAGCATAATCCTGCTTATTCCAACTGGTATGCTCTGGATGCCTGGGTCAAGGAATACGGTGTTTTGAACGGAACCGCTCTGACGGATGCCATTACCACAGATTGTTTCCTGCAGGATTTTCAGCTTACCTATGCTACCCTGTTTTCGGGTGTGAGACAGGACAGCGGCGATCCCATCGAGTGGGGCGAGAAGATGATAAAGCACTACGAAGAGCTGGGCATAGATCCCCGCACCAAGACCCTTCTTTTCTCCGATTCCCTGGATTTTGAAAAAGCACACAGGATCAATGCTCATTTCGAAGGAAGAGCTAAGGTTGCTTTTGGCATAGGAACTTACGTGGCCAACGATACCGAAGTTCCGGCTCTCAATATCGTCATGAAGACCACGGAGTGCAACGGTCAGGATGTGGCCAAGATATCGGATTCCGAGGGTAAGGGGATGTGTAAGAATCCCGCGTATGAACACTATCTCAAACGCTGCATCAGATGGCGCATGGAACATCTTTAAGGAGAGGGCATGCTTAAAAACACAGAAAAAACCGTAAACGATCTGGTCGAATGGATCCGGGATTATTTTGAAAAAAACGGTCGCGGATGCAGTGCTGTTCTCGGCATTTCCGGAGGCAAGGATTCAAGTGTTACCGCGGCACTTTTATCAAAGGCTCTTGGCAGGGACAGAGTGGTGGGAGTCATGATGCCTGACGGAGTTCAGCCGGATATTTCCGATTCCGAAGCCCTGGTCAGACACCTTGGCATCAGACATATGACCGTTAATATCGGCGATACCGTGGCGGCGCTTAAAGAAGCCCTTACAGTGGCGGGTTCCGAGGTCACAAAGGATACAAAGATCAATATTCCCCCCAGAGTCCGCATGACTACCCTTTATGCCGTGGCTCAGGGACTTAAGGAAGGCGGTCGTGTTATCAACACCTGCAATAAGTCCGAAGATTATATAGGTTACAGCACCAAATTCGGTGACAGCGCGGGAGATATGTCGGTACTGGCGGCCTTTACCGTGGAGGAAGTGCTGCAGATCGGAGATTATCTGGGGCTTCCGGAGTTTCTTGTTCATAAAAAGCCCTCCGACGGACTCAGCGGCATGACCGATGAGGATAAGATAGGCTTTACCTATGCAACCCTTGATAAATATATCGCCACGGGGATCTGTGACGACGAGGATACAAAGAATAAGATCGACAGGATGCACAGGCTCAATCTTCATAAGCTGGAGCCCATGCCACATTTTGAAAAAATCCACCCATGAAAGGAAAATGGCAAATGATTCGTAAATCAATGGCTGTTGTCCTTGCTGTTGGTATGATACTGGGACTTACTGCATGCGGAGACACCTCTGATTCCGGCAAAAGCCTTTCGGCAAGTGCATCTGTATCAAAGACCGAGAGCAAGGCAGAGAATATCACCGCCGACAGGACCATCGCAGTGGAGGAGATCAGCGGTACAGTTACCGCAAGCGATGATGCAGAAACCTTCAATCTTGTCAAGGGAGAGCACCTTAAATCCGGCCGTGAAGTGGCCACCAAAGAGAAGTCGTATCTGACCCTTCTTTTAGACTCGGATAAGCATGTATATGCAGCAGAGCTTACCAGATTCGAACTGCTTGCAGAAGGGGGCCTCAAGTCTACAAGGACCGTTCTTTCTCTGATGGAGGGTACCCTTCGTTCGGTAATAGACAACAAGCTTGAGCCCGGTGAATCTTATGAAGTGACTACGCCCAATGCCTCGATGGCTGTCAGGGGAACGGACTTTACCGTGACTGTAGCACAGTTTAACGGAGCGTATGTAACCACCGTCAAGGTGGATGAAGGCGTTGTAGACGTAAAGGCAAATATCGGAGCCGAGGAGATCACCAGAGAGCTTAATCCGGGCGATGGCCTTAAGATCGGCGACACGGGCGTAAAGGAATTTAAGGAAGGAAGCAGGAGAAAACTTCTGAAAAAAACCGAAAGCAACTACGCCGGTGGCGAGCTTATGCATTATAATATCTATACTTACAGTTACGATGATAACGGATTTCTTCTAAAAGAGGAGATTGATTCCAGCGCTCCTTTCACTACGCCTTCCTGGTATGAATATCTAAACGATGTTGATGGTAACATAATCAGAAAAACCCTGGTTTATGAGGGTTTTGGCCCTGACTACTATACGGAGTACGAATATGATGCGCTCGGCAATATGATCCGTGCAGTTGACCGGTTTGCTGCGGATGAGTCTCCTATCATAGAGTATGTCTACACATATGATCGGAACAGTAACAAGATCGAAGAAGCCTGTCCGACGGATGATCCTGAAGTTACGCCATACCGGATCAAATATACATATGATGCCGACGGTCACATGCTCGAATCCGTCAAGACCAAGCTTGATGATTCAGCCGTATTGGAAAGAGAAGTCCGGACTTACGACGATCAGGGCAGGATCACCTCATGCCTCAAATATGATCGCGATGGTGCCGTTTACGAAGAATGGGCCAATATCCGATATGACGATCGCGGCAATATGACGAGCCGCGACCAGAAAGGGTTCAGCGACTATATTAATCATATAGAACTTGAATATGACGATGAGGATAATCTGATCAGGCGGACCGATGTCAATTCGATTGGTTACAGTACTGTCGAGACCTACGAGTATTCAGAGTAACAATGGGTAAATTATGAAAGGAGTTTATATGCCAAGCTGGCTTAAAGACGCTGTCTTTTACGAAATATATCCCCAGTCCTTTAAGGATACCAACGGAGACGGAATAGGTGATTTTCAAGGGATCCTTGAGAAACTTGATTATATAAAGGATCTTGGGTGTAATGCCCTCTGGATCAATCCCTGCTACGATTCCCCCTTTAAGGATGCGGGGTACGATGTGCGGGATTATAAGAAGACCGCAGCGCGTTACGGCACCAATGAAGAGCTTTATAACCTCTTTAAAGTTGCTCACGAGAAGGGTATCAGGGTGCTTTTGGATCTGGTGCCGGGGCATACTTCCGAGGAACATGAGTGGTTCAAAGAAAGCGGCAAAGCAGAAAGAAACGAGTATTCCGACCGCTATATCTGGACGGATTTCTGGATCTCGGGGATTGCGGGACACCCTTATATAGGCGGTGAATGTGAAAGAAACGGCACCTATATGCTAAACTTCTTTAAGTGTCAGCCGGCCCTTAATTACGGTTTCTTTAATCCCACGGAAAAGTGGCAGAAATCCTACAAAGATCCGGCATGCGTGGCAACACAGGATGCACTTATCGATGTAATGCGTTTCTGGCTTGATAAGGGCTGTGACGGATTCCGCGTGGATATGGCGGATTCCCTTGTTAAAGACGATGATAAGGATAAATCCGGCACCTGCAGCATCTGGCGCAGGATACGTGCAATCCTTGATAAGGAATACCCCGAGGCCGCCCTTGTTTCCGAGTGGAGCAATCCGCGTCAGGCCATTAATTCAGCCGGCTTTCATATGGACTTTTACCTGGATCACTGGGGTAATGGGTATAATACTCTTTTAAGAGACTATTCCACTCCCGGAGGAGATAACAGCTATTTTAAGAGTGATGCCGACGGTGACATTGAAAGATTTTTAAAGGACTATCTTCCCAAGTACGAAGAAACCAAGGACAAGGGTTACATTAGCTTCATGACCTGTAACCATGATACGCCAAGGACTACCTGGACTCTCAGTGAAAGAGAGCGCAAAGTGGCATACGCCATGCTCCTTACTCTCCCCGGAGTGCCCTTCATCTATTACGGTGACGAGATCGGAATAAAATACATTCCCGATATGCCTACCAAAGAAGGTGGCTACACCAGAACCGGCACAAGAACACCGATGCAGTGGGATGATTCGGAAAACTGCGGCTTTTCTTCCGCAAGTGAAGATAAGCTGTACCTTCCCGTAGATAAAACCGGCCCCGATGTGAAGACCGAACTTGGCAAAAATGATTCATTGATCAATCTGGTCAAGGAGATACTTGCCATAAGACACAGTGAAAAAGACCTCCGGGCAGACGGTCCCTTCGAGGTACTGCTCGGCACAAAGAATGAGCCTTTTATCTACAAAAGAGGGCTTTTGACTATTGCGGTCAATCCAAAACCCGAAGCTAAAACGGTTGACCTTAACAAACTTTCACTGACTAATTTCAAGGATGTGACGGTCTTAAGTTCCGTGGGAGACTGCAGTGTAGAAAAAGGAACCCTCCGGATGTCGGGACAGTCCTTTGTGATCCTAAAGTGACTGGGTCACGCATCTTTTATCCTCATTTTTTAAGTCATCATTTTGGCGGTATAATACAGGCATAAGAAAAACCCTGCGCTTTTATAGCGCAGGGTTATTTTGTACTGAACTTACGAAACTTTCTACCACACAGCTTTCTTGAGGCTTCCCTTGCCGGCGAAGGGTCCGGGCACAGCCGTCAGTCCTCTGTGATCTCCGAAGTAATCGGAATCAAAGGTGATGGCGGAACCGTCGGGATTCTCGAAGCGCTGCTCGGGCTGGAAGGCTTTGCCAAGTGTATCGCTTGTGACGATCTCACCGGTATAGTCCTTGATATAGTCGAAGATATTGGTCTTTAAGAAGACCTGTCCGTTCTTTTCCGTAAGAGAGACCTCTACCTTGGCGGTCTTGACGTTTAATTTGTTCTTTTCCTTTTTCCAGGGCTTGGCGCCGTTGAGATATACGTTGCCGGCCGCCCATACAGGCAAGTGATCGAACTGTGCTTTGGCAAGCTTGCCCATGTCGGGGCGGGGATTGTCAAGGTCGAAGTTCTTGATCCACTCATCGTAGGTGGGATATTCATCAAAATGGGCGATGCCGGGGAAGGATTCGTCCTTTCTGGGTTCGCCTGTCTGTTCATCCTTTATGATACCCCAGTTTCTCACAAATACGTTGTTATAGAATCTGTCATCGCCGTGAAGGATGGTGTTAAAGCCCGCAACCTCGGTCCTGTGTCTGATATGGTAGGGTGTATATCTGGGGCCGGTGCCGCCGCCTACCTGCACGAAGGAACCAAGGATCAGGTTGTGTACCACAGCAACACCTTCGGTTGCAAAGAACAGAGCTCTCTTTGAAAGAAGGATATTGTGGTCAATAAGTGTGGGGCCGTGGCCGACTTCCACGAACAGGTCCTCGCTTCCCATGCCTCCGGGCTGCCAGGTGCAGCCGTCGGGACGGTAGTTATCGTGCAACAGGTTTCCGGTGATCCTGGTGCCCTGAGCTTCCCAGGCGCACCAGATACCCTTTACACAGTGGTGTATATGGTTGTGACGGAAGGTTACATCGATGGCTGCATGGATCTTGATGCCGGCAACTTCGGCACCACCTAACTGCTGCATGGTATTTACGTGGTGGATGTGGTTATTTTCGATGAGAGAGAAGACAGCGCCCATTCTTCCTACGATACCTGCCTGCTCACAGTCATGGATGTGGCAGCGGCGTACGATATGGGAGCCAACTCTTTCTTTGAGCCAGCCGTGGTACTGACCGCGGCAAACGGCGTCTCTTTCCATCTGGGTGGGGCTCTTTAAATGCTTGTGGGTAAAGTAATGGTCGTTCTCGGGATCGTAATATTTTCCGAGAGAGATACCGCAGCACTTTGAATTTGAAACTTCGCAGTCCTCAATGATCCAGCCCTTGCTCCAGTGAGGGCCGATGGCTCCGTCCTGGAAGGCTGCGGGAGGTGCCCAGGTGGTAGCGGCTTTTGTGATATTGAAGCCTGACACCGTGATGTATCCTCTGCCGATCTTATCGGGGAAAAAGCAACGGCGTCTCACATTTATCTCAACATTTTCCTTGTTGGGATCGTATTCCTGGAAATTGGCATAAAGAACGGTGCAATCGCCGTCCTGTTTTGCAAACCATTTATAGATCGAGTATTCCGGATTCCAGGAGGCGGTGTAGACCTTGCCTTCGACACATTCCTTAAGGGTCTCGGTTTCGTACATCATACGGTCGTTAAGGTAAACGGCACCGGTGTGACGTACTTCCCTGGCAAAGTACCAGTCTCCGTATACTTCGGTGGTGTAAGGGTTGTAATCGCCGAACACGTTGTTGTTTATGCGGACTGTCCACACATTGTCTTTGTACTTTTTCCAGCCCTTGACAGGCTCGGCTCCGGTGATAACAGCCCCCAGAGGTTCTTCGGAACGATAGACTATGGGAGCTTCCTTGGTGCCGCCGTGAAGGGGATTAACATACTCCCTGTAGATTCCCTTGGAAACCACCACTTCGTCGCCGGGCATAGCGATCTTTGCGGCATCGTTTATATGCTTAAAGGGTCTTTCTTTGGACCCGTCCCCCTGCATGGGTGCCGCCTGATTAACATATATGGTCATTTGCTTCCCTCCTTACAGTTGTCGCATAATGCGACGTGCTCTTTTCATTTTAATCTTATGCAAGACAATAATCAATTGAATACACAAATATTCACAACAAATATTAAATGCAGGGAGAATGTGTGATATAATTTAAAAGGATTTGACGGCCGAAAAGCCGACTGTCCGTCTAAACTATATTAAGGGAGAGTTACTATGCAAAACACTACCACAGCCTCCGCACCACGGGCTCTTAAGCTGAATGTGAAGCGCACCTGCTTCATCGGCTTCGCTTTCTTCGGAATCCTGCTCTTGTGGCAGGTTTACGATTCCTGGTGCCCCACATTCTTAACGGATATTTTCGCACGCAGGATGTACGGGCTTTCCTCCGCAGCTCTCAAAGCCAGCGGTGAAAGCTCCAAGATCCTTAATGTTCAGTGGATCGTCGGAATCATCATGGCCTGCGACAATCTGGCCGCTTTGATCCTGCTTCCCATCTTCGGAAGCTTATCCGACAGGACACATACCGCCATCGGCAAAAGAATGCCTTACATCCTTTCCGGTACTCTTGTTGCCGCCCTGGCATTTCCGTTCATTCCCCTGTTCTTCCACATGAATAATATTGCCGGAATGGTGATCATGATGGCAATCGTGCTCATGTTCATGATGATGTATCGTAACCCCGCAGTGGCCCTCATGCCCGATATTACCCCCAAGCCTTTAAGAGCCAAGGCCAACGGTATCATAAACATCATGGGATACTTTGGAGGTGCTGCAGCCACTGTTCTCGGTATTTTCTTAAAACTCAGCGATTATATCAATGCAGGGGACGAAGCAAGAAACGTATGGACCATAGAGATTCCCTTTATCATCGCTTCGGTACTTATGGTCATCTCCGCCTTTGTTCTTTTTGCTAAGATCAAAGAAAACAAGCTGGCAACCGAACTTAAGGACGAGATGGAAGAGGGCGAAAGACAGGCTGCGGTTGAAACACCCATCGATGATGACAAGCCCATGTCCGCTGCCAACAGACGTATGCTTTTTGCCATACTTGGGGCAGAGTTTTTGTGGTTCATGGCTGACAATGCCATCGGAACCTACATAGGAAACTATGTTATCTACTATTTGAATTCTTCATCCAGCAAGACCATGATCCTTACCATCTTAGGCGGTCTCGCCTCGGTCATCGGTTTTGCCACCGCAGGTATAATCGCCGATAAGATCGGAAGAAAATGGACCATTTCAGCAGGTCTGTGCGTTACCGTTATCGGCTATATCGTAATGGTATTTGCCCGTCCCACCGGTGTGACCGCAGCGGGAAGCACCAACGGAGAGTGGACCTTCCCCACCATCCTCTTTGTGGTATGGGCTATAAAGGGATACGGAATGGCCCTTGTTCATAACTGTTCCTTCCCCATGGTTGTTGAGCTTTGCTCCTCCAAGAAGATCGGTAAATTCACAGGCTTTTACTACACTGCCAGCATGTCGGCACAGACCGTTACCCCCGTACTTTTGGGCCTTGTACTCATGGGTTCCGGAGCCTGGGGCGTGCTTCCCATCTACGCAGGGATCCTGGTGCTTTTAAGCTTCACGGTATTTACAGCCCTTGTTAAGAACATCAAAGCCGTCAAGGTACAGAATGCCCGTGGTCTTGAAGCTCTCGATACGGATGATTGATTAACCGGGATTTATATAAAGACAAAAAGACGGCGTCTGCTTATGCAGATGCCGTTTCTTTATTCTGAGCAGATTTCTGTAATTATTTAAAAAAAATTTCAAAATCTTAAAACCTGCCGGCAGCCTCATGCGTAATAAAGGTAGAACGAAACAAAAAACCAAAGTCCCGAAGGGACAACACAAGGAGGCTGAAATGGCAAAATATATGTTTGATTCATGGGAAGAGGCAAATGAGGCAGTAACGATCCTGAGCGAAAGCAAAGAATGGTATAAAGAGAAGGTAGCAGTGGCTGCAAGGCTTAAAAGCGAGGCCCGGAAGATAGCTGCAATATTTTGGGGCCCCTGGGGAATACTTTTTGCTGTATCCCTTGCACTGGCGTCTTTACCCAAGAGTGACCCTGAATCCGGAATACTCGGCAAACTGGTAACCGGTATTTTGAGCGTTATTCCCGCAATCCTGCTGTTAGCCATTCTCACAAGCTGGATCTACGGTTTCATCCGTCTTCACAAAGAAGTTATTTCGCCCCTTGGCGGCTGGAGAGAGCTTAAGATTTTCTGGGACAATGACTCACTTTCGCCCTTTGCTTCAAAGGCGGTAGCAAAATCTGCTTATTTGGCCGGAAGTCTTTTGGGCGACGCAGGCACAGGACGAGTACTGGGTTTTATCGGATTGATCTGGAAACCCCTCTGGTCTGTACAGAAGATCTGGTTCAGGCTTATCTTCCCTACATCTCTTATTACCGGATATATCGGAAGAAGACAGAAGCAGATGATCGACTGCGACAAATACATCAGGATTGCACGGAATGAAATGGACCTCTACGAAAAGGCATGTTAAAAATAAACCGGGATATTTAAAGACAAAAAGACGGCGCCTGCTTATGCAGACGCCGTTTCTTTTAACTGTTTGCCAATGCTGAATCAGGTTTTAATCGTTTGATGCCAGGGCCGGATCAAGTTTATAAAACAATGAATTATCATCAGCCATGTCGTAGATGTACAATCCCGCATCCCAGGGGTGAGCGAAATCATAATGATAGAATCCTGCAACTGTTCCGTCATAACCTTCAGGAACATGGAAGTAATATGTGAATCCGGAGCGCGCAAGGTGATCACCCATCCAACCGTTATCCTCATTCGGTACGGTGAATCTTTCACATTCATAGTCGATTCCGTGGAAGTTTACATTGTAGGTAGAATAGTTTGTTAAGTTTGCAAAAGCCCTGTACGCTTCCGGTAATCCATAGCCTTCATAATTCCTAAAAGTATCATCATGTAATTCTATGTCATAATAGTCTTCAAGACAGATACCGGGACGATATCCGTGCATCCATGCAGCATCATCGGTAAATTCCACTGCCATATGTATGGATAACCAGACATATCCATCTTTTTCAGGTAATCTGCTATCATTCCTGCAGATCTTAAAATCTGAAATACGGGCTGTGCCGACAGTATCAGCTTCGCCGTCATAGGTATCGGTAACATAGGGATAATCCGTATCAAGCGTAGCGTTGATCTTAAGCCCATGTGCCTCGAATCCCGGAGTCAGAGGGCTTCCTTCGGTGGTGCCGCAGACAGTGCAGACCGCAGCATCCTGATAGTTTGCTTCGGTAAAACTGTGTCCTAAAGCTTCGCCTTGGGTTTCGCCGCATCTTTTGCACTTGGCGGGCTCTGTACATGTGGCCTCGGAAAAATCATGCCCCAAAGCTTCACCCTGTGTCTCGCCGCAACGGGTACATTTGGCAGGTTCTGTACATGTAGCCTTGGAAAAATCATGCCCTACGGCTTCACCTTCGGTTTTGCCACAGATTGCACAGGTAAGAGGAGCATCACAGCTTACAATCTGAAAGTCGTGTTCATGTCCGCAACCCGCAAGCAGCATCGTAGATAGAACTGCAAAAACAAAAAGATAATAAATCCGTTTCATATGTTGTCCTCCTATAAGCCATTTTAAGACATATTTTTAAGATTTTGACGAAAAATATGAGATTACGGCTTTAATTTCTCAAATCCGGTCACTGTAAGGGTTTTATCCGTAACACGGAATTTTATATTGTAGCCCGAAAATGCCATGCCGTAGACCCTGGTCTCATCTGACTGATAGTGAGGTCTCGGATCCAGAGAAAGCACCTTTACGAGGGCGTTTTCTTTTTCTTTGTCTAAATCCTCGGGAAAAGAAACCTCAAACCTGACATCCAAAGGGTTATCCGAAATACTGTCAGTGAATCCCGAAAGGGCCTCGGGATGAGAGTCTGCATAGGGAAGATAGGGCTTGATATCAAGGATCCTGGTGCCGTCTCTTAAATCGGCGCCCAGAACGGTTATTACGGGCCCTTCCTCGGTATATTCTATACCGTCAAGCTTTACCGAGGATAATCCTATGGGGTTAGGCCTGAAAGGAGAGCGCGTCGCAAAAACCCCCATGGTCTCGTTACCGCCCAGCCTGGGAGGGCGCACGGTAGCGTTGAAGCCCTTTTGTTCCGGCACATCAAAGCACCATAAAAGCCACAGGTGAGAGAATCCCTCCAGACCCTTGATTCCTTCGGGATTTCTGAATTCGGGCTCGAACACGATACGCCCCTTAAGTTCGGGGATGAGCCCGCTCTGTCTCGGAACGCCGAATTTTTCGGGAAAATCCGTATGGATCCTGGCGATGGTCTTTACATCCATGGTAATCTGTGTACTCCCATTGCAACGGTGATGAGATAGTAGATAAGCAGGTGCACAGGGTAGAAGGCGTAGAAGAAGTACTTAAGGGATCTGCCACGCTCTCCACCGTATTTTTTCACAAATATAAGATCGAAATAAGCAAAACCTTCCACCGGATTCATGATGGTTAAGGGAATCAGTCCCAAAGCAAGGCTTCGCGCATTGACCTGGGAAAGGTCAGTTACTTTGGCGGCATCGCCGGTATTCACGGAAATAGCAGCATTCGCGGCTTCAGCAGGATTTAACGAAGCCGTCGCTTTTCTTGTTACAAGATAAATGATCACTATGGTCAGCACTCCCGTGGCACCGTAGTCCGTATGCATGAAATTGGCCAGGTACATGCCGAGGGTTGTCACAAACAGGCACAGGCAACGTTTGAAACGTTCCCCGGGACTCAGGAAGGCTGCTCTTATGACGTATGCCGAAGCACCGACAATTCCCGTTCCGATGAGAAACTTTATGGCAAAATCGGAACCGCTTACGGCATTGAAGATAATAGACTCGTAGATAAAGAGGGCAAAAAGGGCTCCCGCAAGCATGGCGCCGCACAGGATATCAAAGAAAAGGAAGCCGTGACGCGGTTCTTTTTCCGAGAAAAATCTGATGCCGCAGAGTACCAGCAATCCTATGAGCAGGGTAAAGAACACGTTCTGGCTGTAAAGATATAACCAGTTGCCGCCGTTAAAGGCCAGGTCGAAGGGAATCTCCGCAATGAGGCCGAAAAGGAACAGGTTTCGGACATAACGCGCAAGATGCTTTGTCTTTTGGAAACCCTCGCACAGGAGAAAACAGAACAAGGGAAAAGCAAGACGGCCGATGACCCTTAAGATATCATCAAGGATATACAGACCGTTGTTTTCAATCATATAGGCGGTCAATCCTTCCATGCCGCCGGTTTTTGATGCCAGTGTTTCTCCGTTATGAATGAGGGGCTCGACTATGGCTGCACCGACGTGATCGATGGCCATGGTTATAAGGGCGATAAGTTTGATCCCAAAGCCCGTAAAGGATGTTTTCTTTGATCCGTTCATATATTCACCTGTCCGTCGTTACAAAAAAGGGGCGCTTATCGCGCCCCCTTTTGAAGGTTTTACTTACTGATTGACCGTAATGTTTGCGGCAAGATATTCGATTACCGCATTCTGTAAAGCTGCCTGCTTCATGTAGGGTACGCCGTAGTTTTCTGCGATGGCTTCGCCGCCTGCCTGCTCAACGAAGGCTGCGTAGTCTTCGTCGGAAACGGTGATGCCGTGCTTGTCTGCAAAGGCTTCAAAGGTCATTGCAACCGCTGCCTGGGTCTTGGCAGTCTTCTTTAAGTGCTTCTCGTAGTCGGTATCGTTCATGCCGGTGTAGGCGTTGAAATCTGAGTACATGGTATATCCGTAGTAGTTCTGATACATGTAGTTGTAGTACTCATAGTTCTGTTCGTCCATGTACTTGGTAAGACTTCTGAGAGCCTTGACATAAGCATGAGGAACTGAGGAAGCACTTGCGTTGTTCTGAATGTAGTCTGCGATGTAGGTCTTTAAGTTTGTCTGATAACCCTGGTTCTTTAAGTAAGCTCTGTATTCTTCAGCGGAAGAAGCAACGTCTGAGTAGTTCTCGATAACGAATTTATCTGTGAATTCGGGAACCACGCGGATGCTGTTGACAACACACTCGAATCTTGCGGGTTTGTTTGCAAGATCGGGGTTGTTGGGATATTCTGCGGGGAAGGTAACATTAACCGTTACGGAATCTCCGGGGTGTGCGCCGATGAGCTGCTGTTCAAAGGTGTCGATGTAGGAACCGGAACCGATCACGAGAGTGGTGCCTGCACCGTTGGTGTTTCCGCCTTCGAATGCAACATCGTCAACATAGCCCACATAGTCAAGGTTGATGGAATCGCCGTCCTTAACGGTAAGGGTCTTGTCATCGGAATAGGTTGCTTTGCCGGAGCAAAGAGAAGAGATGGCGTTTTCAACTTCTTCATCTTTATACTCAACTTCGGAATAATCTACGCTCAAACTGTCAAGTCCAATATCCTTGACGGAATTAAGGTTGGCACCTTTAACGCGGCCTTCTTCGGTAAGACCTGCACTGTAGTCTGCCTTGGCGGTGGTCTTGTCTACGCTCTGGATGATACCAAGAACGATCACCACGATGACAACTGCGGCGATCACAACACCGATGGCGGTTCCGATAATGGAATCAATATTGTGTTTACGCTTTGCGGCTTTGGCATCAGCCTTGCGCTGTTCACGCTTCATTTTGCTCTTGCTGACTTCACCGTCGGTGGAAGTCACTTCGTTCTTAACTTCTTCACTCATAAAACTATCCTCTCTGATACAAAAATATCTTTTCGCCCGTAATGTTGAAATCCTCGCATTGCCCCGGATTTCCTTAAACGAACCGCGTCAAACGCTTCGCGGCTTCAAGCAACGGACGACATACGCACAGATTATACGATTTTTTTGATAATATGTAAATAAGAAAAACGCCTTAAATTGTGAAATATCGGTGAATTCTGCCCTGCCGACGGCCCGTTGAAACCGCTTTCTTCCGTTGCTATTTCACGGAGGTTATTCTATAATTATAGGGTGCTCCGGGTACACGGAGCCCGAAAGGATATATACATATGGCTCATATAAAGAAACTGCTGGATTTCATCAACCAAAGCCCCACGGCTTTTCATGCGGTGGCTTCCGTTAAAAAGGAACTTACGGACGCTTCTTTTACCGAATTTTCCGAGGGTGATACCTGGCGTCTGTCCAAGGCCCGCAAGGGATTCGTTACCCGTAATTCTTCGGCACTCATTGCTTTTGCCATTCCCGAGAAACCCATCAAAGGTTTTCATATCTTTGCGGCTCACACCGATTCACCCGTATTCAGGATCAAAGAAAATCCCGAACTTCCCTTTGAGGATTATATCCGCCTCAATGTTGAGAAATACGGCGGAATGATCGTATCAAGCTGGTTTGACAGACCTTTGTCCGTAGCAGGTCGTGTCCTCTACGAAGATAAGGGCAAGATCGTCGAAAAACTCGTGAATATCGACAGGGATCTCTGCGTGATCCCCAATGTGGCCATCCACATGAATTCCGATATCAACAACGGCTATAAATATGACATCCAGAAGGATGTTCCGCCCCTTTTTGCCCGGGGAAAGAAGGGTGTCTACTCTCAGTTAATTGCCAAGGAGACCGGTATCAAGGCCGAAGATATCCTCGGAAGCGATCTTTTCGTCTATCCCAGACAGAAGGGCTTTACCTTCGGAACAAAGAACGAATTCGCAGCCTCTCCGAGACTTGACGATCTGGCCTGTGTTTATGCCGGATTAAAGGGTCTTCTTGATTCCGATTCCGGAGAGTATGTGCGTGTGCTTGCACTCTTTGACAACGAGGAGGTGGGCAGCGGCACCAAGCAGGGTGCGGACTCCACCTTCCTTGAGGACGTTCTTTTCAGGATCGGTGAGAGCCTTTCCTGGTCCAGAACAGAGTATCTTAAGATCCTTCATGAAAGTTTCGCACTTTCCGCAGACAATGCCCACGGCGTTCATCCTGCCATGCAGAACAAGGCAGATCCCGTGAACAGACCTATGTTAAACGGCGGTGTTGTGCTTAAATTCAACGGAAACCAGAAGTATGCCACGGATGCCTCATCCGCAGCCTTTGTAAGGGCATTGGCGCGCAAGAACAAGCTCAAGCTTCAGGACTATTCCAATAACTCCAACATTCCCGGAGGCTCAACACTGGGAAATATCTCAACGGCCCATGTTTCCGTTCGTACAGCGGATATAGGTCTGGCACAGCTTGCAATGCATTCAGCCTGCGAGACCATGGGAAGCAAAGACATTGACGACATGATAAAACTGGCGAGTGCTTTCTTCAGCCTGTAATCCGGACATTCAGCCGGCGGAGGGAAAATGGACAACGAACTGAATCTGGAATATCAGAATATCGATTATCCCGTTGCCGTTCGCCTTATCGAGATTCGAAAAAGGGACTGTCGGCCCGACTTCGAAGGGGTAAGGCCCCGTGATATGGAGATCATCGTGGTGGAGAGCGGGTCTCTTACCGTAGAGATCCTGGGCGAGACCATTAAGGTGGAGAAGGGTCAGGGCTTTATGATTAGGCTGGGAACCTACAGGCGTATCTCCTGGGAGGATGAAAACACCGCTTTTTATACACTGGTGTTCAGACCGGAATTTATTATGGTCCAGCGTTCCTGCAGTCCCATGACCAAGAATTACTACACGGATCTTCTGTCGTCACCCAAGCAGGCTTATCTTCTTATGGCGGATAAGACTCTCAGGGACGAAAAGTCATTAAACCGGGTAAAGGTCATAATCGAAGCCAATATGTCCAAGAAACCGGGCTTTGAGCTGATCACCAAGGGAAATCTGGCACTTTTGTGGGTATCCATGCTTGAAAGATATCTGGAACCCAAGGCCAAGTATACCGGTGAGAATGTTCCTTCCCGCCAGGTTCTGAGAGTTTTGGAGGTCAAGTCCTATCTTGACGAAAATTACCCCGAGAACCTGTCCCTTACGGATATAGCGGGAAAGATCCACGTAAGCCCCAACGAATGCTGCCGTGAGTTTAAGAGAGTGCTCCATCTTACTCCGGTGGATTATCTTATCCGCCGCAGGATATTTGAAGCGGCAAAGATCATTCGGAAGGACCCTCTTTCCGTGGATTCGGTATCTGAACTTGCCCTTAACGTGGGCTTTAACACAATTAGTTACTTTAACCGCATGTTTAAGCGGTATATGGGCTTTACGCCGACGGACTATGCCGCCGGCCTCAAAGCGGGAGATGATGCGGTGTCCGAAAACTACAGGGCCATGGAAACCGCACTTGACGATATAAAACCATAATCGGAGGATGATACATGACAGACAGGCAGCTTCATGAATTTTTACAGGATCCCGAGATCTTCGGGGAAAAGCTGGTACCGGCTCACTCGGACCATTTCTTTTACGAAAAAGAAAAGGATGTGGCTCTCGGGGCGGACATGCCCTTAAAGCAGAGTCTTAACGGAACCTGGAAATTTAAATATTCCATCAATCTCAAGGAAAGACCCAAGGACTTCTTTAAAGCCGATTTCGACTGCAAGGGTTTTGAGAACATTAAGGTTCCGGGACATATAGAGATGCAGGGTCACGATGTGATCCACTATACTAACACCAATTATCCCTGGGACGGCATAGAAGACCTTCTTCCTCCTGCGATCTCCGAGGAATTCAACCCCGTGGGCAGTTATGTGAGGAATTTCAAGGTTTCCAAGAACCTTAAGGACAAGCCTCTTTTTATCTCTTTTCAGGGTGTCGAGACTGCCTTCAGGGTGTTTGTTAACGGCAAATACGTGGGATACAGCGAGGATTCCTTTACTCCCGCGGATTTTGAGATAACAAAATATGTCAAGGATGGCACCAACCGCCTTGCTGTAGAGGTTTATAAGCGTTCTTCCGCATCCTGGCTTGAAGATCAGGATATGTGGCGCTTCTTCGGTATCTTCCGTGAGGTTTATCTTTACGCGGTACCCTCACTTCATGTTTCGGATATGTTTGTTAAGGCTCTTTTGGACGAAAAGTACGAAAAGGGTGTACTTAAGCTGTCTGCCAAAGTCAAAGGCAAGGTAAAGCGTGCCGAGGTTTCACTTACAGATGCTAAGGGAAATGTTCGCCTTAAAACGGATGCGGACCTTAAGGGCAGCGAGGTTTCCTTCTGTGCGGATGGGCTTAAGATCAAACCCTGGAGCGCCGAGGAACCCAATCTTTATTCCTTACGCCTTTCTTTGTACGATCAGAAGGGCGACCTTAAGGAGATCGCGGTCACAAGGGTGGGCTTCAGGACCTTCGAACTTAAGGACAAGCTCATGCTCCTTAACGGCAAGCGTATCATCTTTAAGGGTGTGGACCGCCACGAGTTTTCTTCTTACGGAGGCAGAGTGGTCACGGAAGAAGAAATGCTGTGGGACATTAAGACCTTCAAGAGGAACAATATCAATGCGGTCCGTACCTCTCATTACCCCGATTCCTCCCTTTGGTACAGACTTTGTGACGAATACGGCATATACATGATCGATGAGACCAATCTGGAGACTCACGGAACCTGGAACGGAACCTGGTCGGGAAAGGGTCTCGAGGTTCCCGGAAGTAATCCTGCATGGAAGGCTGCGGTGCTTTCACGCTGTGAGCACATGTTCGAGCGTGACAAGAACCACGCAGCGGTACTTTTGTGGTCCCTTGGCAACGAGTCCTGGGGCGGAGACAATTTCGTGTA
>JAEEGT010000007.1 GCA_016280465.1 Lachnospiraceae bacterium
CTTAAGTTTTTTAAGTCATTTACAAAGAACAAAGCAGGCAAAGTCCTTACGGGGGCTTTGCTTGTTTGCGTTTTTGCGCCGATAGTCACGGCCCTTGTGCTGTCCTGCTTTATGGTCGGTGCCAATCTTAAAAAGCCTGCTCCGGATGCTTCGGGCAAAGAACCCGTACTGGTGGTACTTGGGTGCCATGTTATTGGCAGGAGTCCGAGTCTTGTGCTCCGCGAACGCCTGGAAGCTTCCCTGGAATATCTTAAAGACCACCCCGATGCCCTTTGCATCCTTTCGGGAGGGCAAGGATTCGATGAAGCCATAAGCGAGGCACAGTGCATGTATGAATGGCTTACGGCCCGGGGGATCGATAAAGAAAGACTCATTATGGAGGACAATTCCACCTCCACAAGAGAAAACATGCTTTTTTCGGGGCGTATCATGGAAGAAAAGGGACTTGGCAGCAATATAGCCTTAGTCACCAACGAATTTCACATGTACAGAGCCATGCAGGTTGCAAAGAAACTTAACATGACCACCGGCGCCGTACCCGCGGATACCATGATCCTGCTCCTTCCCACCTATATAGTCCGGGAATGGTACGGGATACTCTATGAATTGCTTGGGCTCGGAGGCTCAGGCAGAGTCGGGCTATAGACTTTTCTTACAGTATGAAACGGTCCGGAAGTGCTGTGTTTGTCGCACTTTCGGGCCGATTTGTTTATTTCCCCCGATGTGGTATAATATAAGTGGGAATTATGAATGCCAGCAAGCGGGGTGATTATCATGAAAGATAATAAAGATCCGAGAAAGAACGTATTCATGCCTGAACCCGGTCCTCAAATCTGCAGTCTTTGCGGCAAGAAACTCAAATATGCCGGTAGAGGCTCCTACGTGTGCGAGGGCTGCAATAATGTGGAGTACGATGATTTCGGACGTGTCGATCAGTATATCGAAGCCCACGGTCCTTCTTCGGCTCCTGTCTTAAGCCGTGCTCTTGGTATTTCCATTGCCAGGGTCCATGAACTGGTAGCCCAGGGTCGCCTTGAGCCCCTTCCCTCCGCCCACAAGACCATGGACGGTGCCATACTTGAGAGCGTCATGCCCAAGGAAGAAACGGAAAAGCGCACCGGTACCTATGTTGCGGATGTTAAACACAAGGAAGACGAGCGCATGCGTTTCTTAAAGAACAAGCCTCGTAATTAAGGCCTGTTACCCCACGGAGATTCATTATGAGTCTTACTAAACTGATACTTAAACTTGCCGCTCCCGTCCCTAAGGTCGGGAGTTTTGGGCATTATCTTTTCATAGGTCCCCACCCCGATGATATCGAGATCGGCGCAGGGGCTTCAATCAGTCGCCTTGTTTCCATGGGAAAGAAGGTTTCTTTTTTGATCTGCCTTGACGGACGTTTCGGTTTCGAGAATGCTCCCGCAGGCACCACTCCCGATGAAATGGCAAAGATACGTAAGGCAGAGAGCCTTGAAGCCGCAAAAGTTCTGGGTGTGACCGATGTACACTTCTTGGAACTCTCCGACGGCGGTCTCTACGAAAGATCCGAACTTTACGACAGGATGATGCAGGCTGTGGGGGAGATCGGTGCGGACATAATCTTCGCTCCCGATCCTGACACCGGGGCTGAGTGCCACGAAGATCATTTGAATGTGGGAAACTGTGCCAAGAATATTGCTTTTTTTGCACCCTTTAAAGATATCACCGAAGCCCACGAAGCAAAGCCCCGCAACGTGCAGGCCATAGGATTCTATATGACCGCAAAGCCGAACCGGTATCTTGGCACGTCCAAAGTTCATCGTCTGAAGCAGATTGAATCCATCCTCCGGCACAAAAGCCAGTACCCTGCAGGCTGCGAAGCCTTCAAGGGCATCAAGACCTACCTTGCTCTTCGAAGCATAGATTTCGGCCTCAGAAGCTTTAAGGGCCGCGCGGAAGGTTTCAGGGTTCTGGGCCGTACCCAAATGCACTGTTTACCGGAAGCAGGGAAATAAGCCTTACCGCCTTAAGGCCAAAAACAACCCCCGCAGACTTTGCGGGGGTATTATTATGCCGATATTTACCTTGCACTCCTGAATATGTAATCTATGCAGGGGCAGTCTTCGAAGGACAGATAAGGGCCGTACATGGGAATATCGCAGGCAAGGGTCTTTACACCTGCGGGCACCAGTATCTGGTAGCCCTTGTCGGACATGAGCATTCCCGGGCGGTCCGAGTCTTTGGAAATGGAAATATACTGGGTATTGCCCGTAATGTCCCACCAGTCAAAATCATACTCGCCTCTGGCTTTGAGGTTTTCTTTTTTCGGCCAGTCAAAGTATTCCCACCAGATCTCTTCCGAGGTGTGACGCTGCCTTGCGCAGTCTTCTTTCTCCGCAAGAAGAAGGCTTCCGTCCTTACTATAGAACTTAAGGGCTCCGATTCTTTTTTCGATCTTCACCGTCAGTTTCTCAAGACGGATCTCAATGGTGTCTCTGGATTCCTTAACTTCCCACTTTGCATCGGTTTTTGTGACCTCCTCGGGAAGAGCCTTCAGGTTCCCGAATTCTCCCCTGGTAAAAAGAACCCTTACCGTTTCCGCCGCCACGGGGATTATCCGCAACGTACCGTATCCGCCGGTTATGTCCACATATTGTTTTTCCTTCTTTATCCAGCGCACGGAATTGTCGATCTTTCCGTGACCCTGGGGATTGAGGCTTCCCTCCGGCATGGTGCCGAAATCAACCTTGGAGGCCTTGGGTGCTGCGGGTTTCTTAACAGGCACCGGTGCAGGCTTCTTTAAAAGGGATTCGCCGTATTTTGCTGCGGATCTGGTGACCGTGCCCCGGGCTATTTCGCCCGTACCGTTTGAAAGGTCTTTGTTTCCCGAGTTCACCACTATGCGCTTGGGTCCGTACTTTTCCCTTAGCGCCAGCTCTTTGTATCCTTCCTCAGCCAGTTCTTTGGCAATTTCGGCCCTGGTCTTAAACTCTTCCTCAAACTCAAAGGGCTTTTCGTGGAAATCATCTTCCACAAAGCTTATGTTCTTAC
>JAEEGT010000056.1 GCA_016280465.1 Lachnospiraceae bacterium
GATATCCGGTGCAACACATTGGGGGATGGAAGATCTTGCGATCATGTCCGCTATGCCAAATATGGTGGTTATGGAACCCTGTGATGAGATCCAGGCAAAGAGGATGATGGATTATTCCCTCACTCACGAGGGACCGATGTATATTCGCAGCAGCGTGGAGCCAGTTACCGGGATTTATGATGAAAACTTTGTATTTGAATTCGGTAAGGCTTCAGTTCCTGTGGGCGGCAACGACGGTGCATTTATAGTTTCGGGAATAACCGTTAAATATGCCATAGAAGCTGCGAAGAAAATTCGAGAAGAACTCGGTAAAGAGATCAGGGTTGTAGACATGTCTACCGTTAAACCCCTTGACAGAGAAGCTGTTTTGGAAGCTGCCGCAACAGGTCATCTGGTGGTGGCACAGGACCATGTTAAGATTGGCGGCCTCGGTCAGATGGTTGCGGAAGTTATCGTCGAAGAGGGTATTTCGACTAAATTTTCCAATATTGGAATCCCTGATAAATTTGCCACAATGGCACATGCGCCGTATCTATACAGACAGTTTGGATACGATGCCGATGGTTTATACGAAGCAATGAAAAAACTATTTCAGTGAATGGTGGAAATCGGTGAATAGAGTACTTGAACGAGACCTTGAAGAGGTTTATAAGAGAATTCACGATTGGGACAAGCTTAAGGGAAAGAGCATACTCTTGACAGGCCCTTACGGCATGCTTGCCTCTTATATCGTGTGGCTTATTATCTATCTGAACGATAATAAGGGATACAACATAAAACTGATCGCTGCGGGGCGTTCGTCAGAGCGTTTTTATGGGAAATTCGGCGAAGAAGGACGGAAACCCTATATCGAGTTTATCGAATCGGAACTGGATTCTCCCATAGAGTATGCCGGGAAAGTTGATTATATTATTCACGCAGCTTCTTTTGCGAGTCCCAACTATTATGAGGTGTGTCCCGTTGATGTTATAAGACCCAATGTAATGGGCACCTTCAATCTGTTGAAGCTTGCAGCGGAAAAATCCGTTGAAGGGTTTCTGTATTTTTCATCGGCAGATATATACGGCAAAGTGCAGACAACCGGCAAAGTAACCGAGAGTGATTGCGGAGTGCTTGACACCCTGGATATCCATAACTGTTACAGCGAGAGCAAGAGAATGGGAGAGACCCTTTGCAAAGCCTTTGCAGTGCAATACGGTGTTCCCGTAAAGATGGTGCGTATATGGCACACATATGCCCCTACAATGAACATTGAGAAGGATCCCAGAGTATTTGCTTCTTTTGTCTCAAATATCGTTAAGAATGAGAACATTGAGATGAAGAGCGACGGGTCCGGGCGTCGGTGTTTTTGCTATATCACTGATGCGCTTGCGGCATACATGACAGTTCTTCTGAAGGGTAATGTGGGCGAGGCCTACAATGTTTGTAACGAAGGAGCCTTTGTTTCCATACTTGAACTGGCGGATATACTTGTTAATTTGTTTCCCGAGCGTGGTCTCAAGGTCATCAGAAAAGAGCGGGACAAGAATGAAGCGTATTCAGAGAACGTCCTGCTCAAGAATGCCGTGGTCATACCGTCGAGCGAGAAACTGCAGGCCCTCGGATGGAAGCCGGAAGTGACCATACAGGACGGCTTCAGACGCGTGATCGAATATATTGAGGATAATTAAGGAGTACCCCCATGCCCAAAACCCTGATCTTTATCCCCATGTACAACTGCGAAAAACAGATTCCCCGAGTGCTTTCGAAGATCGACGGGGAAGTGCTTAAGTACGTGGATGAGATAATCGTTGTTAACAACAGAAGCACTGACGGTAGCGAGCAAGCCGTGCTGGATTTTAAGGCCGCCAATCCCGAGGTGCCGGTGAAACTTTTGAGGAACCGCGAGAATTACAATCTCGGGGGCTCTCATAAGGTTGCATTTAATTACGCTGTCAAAAACGGCTTTGATTATGTTATAGTATTACATGGAGACGATCAGGGGGACATTCACGACCTTATCCCCTATCTCAAGGACGGCACTGCCTATAAGTACGATTCCTTTCTGGGTTCCCGCTTTGAGAAGGGTTCGAAACTGGTAAATTACTCGGGCTTCAGGATCTTCGGAAACCATGTGTTCAATACCTTCATGACCCTGATGCTGGGTCGCAGGATCACGGACCTTGGTTCGGGGCTTAACATGTACCGGACGGAATACTTAAAGAGCGGATTTTATAAGTATTTCATCAACACCCTGACCTTTAACGTGTATCTGTTGATCTACGGCGTTTACTCCAAGTCGAACTTCAAGTTCTTCCCCCTCACCTGGCGGGAGGAGGATCAGGTAAGCAACGCCAAATTTATGAAGCAGTCCATGGAGATCTTTAAGATTGTTTTCCGTTATAAATTCAATAAAAAGAAAACCTTCGCGGAGATCCCCAACGAATACTCCGAGAGGGAATATCTGTCGGATGAGATAGAGTGAAATACCCTTTAACAACGCGCATGGAGCGATCTATGGATAAGATTCACCTTATAATGCCCATGGGAGGCGGGGGCACCAGATTTGGCAACAAAGGGTTCAACCTCCCCAAACCCCTTATAGAACTTAAAGGAAAGCCCTTCTTTTACTGGGCTTTTCGTTGCGTTACGGAAAATATAGATGTCGAGGATATAACCTTCGTGGTGCTAAGGGACCACGTGGAGCGTTTTGCAATAGACAAGGCCATAAAGAAATACTGTCCCGAGGCTAAGATACACGTGATCCCCGAGGTTTTGAACGGGGCGGTGCTTACCTGCCTTGAGGGCCTTAAAGAGATCGGGGATCAAAAACCCCTTCTTTTTGAGGATTGCGACCATGCTTTCTTAAGCCGTGCTTTTTTTGATTATGTCAAAGCAGGCAATTTCGAAAACCCCGACGGGGCGCTCCTTACCTTTGAATCGGATAATCCTGCTTACAGCTTTGCAAAACTCGATGAAACCGGCAGAGTTACCGGCACGGTGGAAAAACAGGTTGTGAGCAACGAGGCTATCTGCGGAGCCTATTACTTTAAATCCGCGGAGATATTTAAAACCGCCACGGAACAATATCTCAAGGCCTGCGCCTACAGTGAGTTCTTTGTAAGCGGCGTGTACAAC
>JAEEGT010000001.1 GCA_016280465.1 Lachnospiraceae bacterium
AGTGCATAGATAAGACATATGTCCGTTAAATATCCTTCCTGCAGCTTCACAAGAAGCACCGTTATCATGGCCATGGTCACAGTACCAAGCATGTTGGCGGATACCAGCCTGTCATAGGCCGTGGGACCGGTAATGGCGCGGATAAGGATCAGTATCGCGATGACGCCGAGGATAATGAGTATCACCGTGGCAAAATCACCATATGCGGCAAAAAGACTATCTGATGACATCTTCGTATCCCTCCTCCAGCTTTAAGATCCTCTTTTCAAAAACCGTTGCGTCAAGACCCTTTGCAAGGCTCTCGTCAAAGCAGTGAATACGCAGGAAATTGCCCTCCACCGCCGCTGTGATGGTTCCCGGTGTAAGGGTTATGGAATTTGCCAGCAGACTCCTGCCGATCCTGGATCTGATCTTTGTGTGGAATTCGACTATCACGGGCCTTCGGTTCTTTTTAAAAAGCATGATACCCACAAGCACCACATTGGCTTTGATGATCTCCCAGACAAGAGTGATCATGTAAAGGATAATACCCGGCAGTCTGCTCATGATAAAAATATCTTTTTTGACACTGTAATCCATAAATCTGCACACAAAAAAGTAGACCGCTCCGCAGATCGCAAGACCGAAAAGCACGATTTCCAATGTGAGATTCTGATTGAAGATTATCCAGCAGACAAACAGTAAAATAAACATTTTTCTTACCAACCTAATTTAACTGACATATTATAACACAACTATGTTAAAATAAAGTAAGTTTTTAGTTTTCGGAGGCGCGTATGAAAAAGAACGGTCTTTACAGGAAACTCCTTGACACCGCAGTTGCACCCGTAGTGCTCCTGGGCCTTATTATCATGGGCTTTTGTTACTTCCGTTTTACCAATACAATTTACGAAGAGACCCGAAACAACATGCGGGATACTGCCGAGACGGTCATGCTGACTTACGATGCGGCATATCCCGGTGATTACACACTGGTCAAATCCGCCGGCGAAACCTACGATCTTTACAAGGGTGAGAGAAATATTACCACCGAATACTCCATAGTGGATAATTTCGCCGGGGCTACCTCCACAGAGATCTCACTTCTCTATCTTGATGTGAGGATCCACACCACCTTTGTCTCGGATTCGGGCACCAGACTTGCGGGTATCTCCACAAACTCGGAAACCTCGGATCTGGTCCTTAACAAGGGACAGGAAGTTTTCTATAAAAACATCACCATACTTAACGACAGCTATCTCGTGCTTTATGTTCCCGTTCGTAATTCCGATGACTCGGTTGTGGGCATGATCGAGATCGCCAAGAAACAGCACTCCCTTCGCATGAGTGTGTTAAAGGCCGTGTGGCCCATTCTTTTACTTGTACTCCTGGGAGTCCTGCTTGCAGCCTTCACCGCTTACAGGAGCACAAAGAACATAACCGATGACATCAAGGTACTGCAGCAATTCCTTAATAAAGTGGCAAGCGGAAGTCTTTCCGTGGATCTGGACAGGCGCCTTGTAAAAAGAAACGATGAGATCGGGGATATCTCCAAGTCATCACTTGCCATGCAAAAAAGCATAAGAGGCTTCATCGGCACCGATCCCCTTACGGGACTTAACAACCGCCGCTACGTAATGGAAGCTCTGGAGAAGATCCGCGAGAGAGCCTCCTCCACAGGCGAACCCTTCTCCCTTTCCATAGGCGATATCGATTTCTTCAAGAAAGTCAACGATACCTACGGACACAACGCAGGCGACGAAGTATTGAAGGCCGTTGCCGGCATCCTCAAAGAGAGCATGGTAGGCAAAGGCTTTGCGGCACGCTGGGGCGGTGAGGAATTCATCATGGTATTTGACAGATATTCTTCCCTTCAGGCAAAAACCGTTCTGGAAGAGACTCTTGACCGCATCAGGGCCGCTGTTGTTCAAACGGAAGGCTTTGATATCAAAGTTACCATGACCTTCGGTGTTTCCGACGGATCCATGGCATCCATCGAAGAGATCGTCAACGATGCCGATGAAAAGCTTTACTACGGCAAACAGAACGGACGCAACAGGATCATCATCGATCTGCCTGAAGAAGCTAAGACACCGGAGGCGCAGGCTTGATAAAGAAAAAATTACCGGCTTTGGCCATGATATTATCACTGGTTTTATGCGGCTGTGCCGGCGGCAGTACAGAAACCGTCAGTTCCGTGACTTCCGTCTCCGAGATCCCTCCCGCTTCAGTCTCATCGGTTTCTTCAAAAGAACCCGATACCCGGACCGGAACAGACCCGGTTCCCGAGACATCAGTCTCGGAAACTCCGGATCCTGAGGAATATCCAGTGGCAGAAAAGATACTTTCAGAGATGACTCTCGAAGAAAAAGCAGCCCAGATGACCATCGTTGCCTTTGACATTTTTAACGAAGATGTGTCCGCCTGCTTTTCGGAGCTGAAACCCGGTGGGGTCATCCTTTTTTCTAAAAATTTCACGTCGGAAGAAGACCTTGGAAAACTCACCGGGGAATTATCCGATAACTCCAAGAGATCCGGGATCCCCGCCTTTATATCCATAGACCAGGAAGGCGGCACTGTACAGCGCATCCGCTTTTCCGGAGATTATCCCAAGGCTTCCGAGATCGGTGCCGGGGGCGACGAAGCATTTGCCTATGACAACGGCTTAAAGATCGGAAAAGAACTTGCATCCTACGGCATAAATCTGGACTTTGCACCGGTCATGGATGTCAATTCAAATCCCAATAACCCGGTAATAGGCAATCGTTCTTTTTCCGACAATCCCGAAACCGTGTCCAAAATGGGCATTGCCACCATGAAGGGACTCAGTGATGCGGGTGTGATCCCCTGCCTTAAGCATTTCCCCGGGCATGGTGACACCGACACCGACAGCCACACGGGACTCCCCAGAGTCAACAAGACCCTTGAGGAACTTAGGAAAACAGAGCTTGTTCCTTTCAAAGCAGGCATCGATGCGGGCGCAGACATGATCATGACGGCCCACATAGAATTTCCTCTGATAGAAACGGAGAAAAAGCAGCTTTCATCGGGAGAGAGCATCACATTGCCCGCCACTCTTTCCTACAGGATCCTGACGGAGCTTCTTCGCGAAGAAATGGGCTTTGAAGGCGTAATTGTGACCGATGCCCTTGAGATGAAAGCCATCTCAGCAAACTTCGGTGTTTTGGAGGCTACCGGATATTCGGTATGTGCCGGGGCCGATTTAATGCTGATCCCTGTCCGCATAAAGGGAAACTCCGGTATAGAGGAATACAGAAAGTACATCTCAGGCTTTGCGGATCTCATAAGATCCGATGCAATACCCCTCGAACGGGTCAATGAATCGGTTCTAAGGATCCTTAAACTCAAAGAAAAATACGGCTTCTTTGATTAACTCCGGCGAAATAAAATGCCTGATTTGCAGGCGCCTGTTTTTTTCTCGCAACAAAAAGGCCCCGTCCCTTCGGACGGAGCCTTTAATATTTTAATTCAACGAAAGTTTAGAACTTTCCTGCCTTGGCAGCTTCTTCGATGGAAACTGCGGTGGAAACGGTCATACCAACCATAGGGTTGTTACCTGCACCGATAAGACCCATCATCTCAACGTGAGCGGGAACTGAAGAAGAACCTGCAAACTGAGCATCGGAGTGCATACGGCCCATGGTATCGGTCATACCGTAGGAAGCGGGACCTGCTGCCATGTTATCGGGATGAAGGGTACGGCCTGTGCCGCCGCCGGAAGCAACGGAGAAGTACTTCTTGCCTGCTTCGAGGCGTTCCTTCTTGTAGGTACCTGCAACGGGATGCTGGAATCTGGTGGGGTTGGTGGAGTTACCGGTGATGGATACATCAACGTTCTCTTTCCACATGATGGCAACGCCTTCGCAAACCTCGTTTGCACCGTAGCAGTTAACCTTTGCTCTGGGGCTGTTAGCGTCCTTGGAGTAGCAGGTTCTGGAAACTTCCTTTACGGTGTTGGTATAAGGATC
>JAEEGT010000057.1 GCA_016280465.1 Lachnospiraceae bacterium
CGACGACAGAGCGATTCAGCGTGTGCTGCGTGATGTTGATAACAACGACCTTGAGGTTGCTCTTAAGTCCACCAATGAGCAGGTTCAGACCGCAATATTCAACAACCTGTCCAAGCGCCTTGCCGTAATGATCAAGGAAGATATGGACTTCATGGGCCCCGTTCGTATGAAGGACGTGGAAGAAGCACAGCAGAAGATCGTAAACATCATAAGAAAGCTGGAGGATTCCGGCGAAATCGTAATTTCCAGAGGCGGAGGAGACGAGATCGTTGTCTAATAATATCTATAAGGGCAGCTTTGTACGTTTTACGCCCGAGAACACCAAGGTCATCGATACCAATGATCTGGTTGCCAAAAAACTTGAAAGTTATACCAACCTCTTGAGGGAAAGGGAAGAAGCAGACGAGTACCGGGAGAGGGAGGTTGATGACGCCTCTGAAGAGGGTGACCTTTCCGCACTTACGGAAGATCCCGATGCCGGGGGCGAGTTCGCACCCGAGGGGGAATATGCTCCCGAATCGGAAGAACCCGCGGCACCTTCCTACGAAGATATCAAAAAAGCCTGTGACGACATGATCAACGAAGCCAACGCACAGGCTTCTTCTGTTTTGAGCGAGGCCGAAAACAAGGCAAAGTCCATCAGGGAGAATGCCTTTGAGGAGGGCCGCAAGGAAGGTTATGATGCCGGAATGGCCGAGGCTGAAGAAAACTACCTGGCCAAGGTAGGCGAGCTTGAGCAAAAAGAAGCCTTTATGCGGTCACAATACGAAGATCTTGTCAAGGAACTGGAGCCCAAGATGGTGGATGTCATCACGGGAGTCTACGAAAAGATCTTCGGAATGGGTTTTTACCACAAAAAGGACGTGCTTGTTACCCTTATTTCCAGAGCTCTTGCCGATGCGGAAACGGATGACAAGATAATCGTCCACGTATCTGCGGAAGACTACGAACTGGTGGAAGAAGCAAAGGAAGAACTCTTTGCGGATCTGCCCTCATCCGCGGCCCCCGAGATCCGAAAGCGGGAGAGCATGGCTTCCGGTGAGGCCAAGGTGGAGACCGCATACGGGATCATGGATTGCAGTGTGGACACGGAACTTAAAGAACTGAGCAAGACCCTTAAGATCCTGGCCCACGGAGACTGACCCTATGGAATGCAATATCAATTACGATAAATACAGAGAGCTTGAGAACGAAGTCTTTTATAAATCCCAGGGCAAGATCGCCAATGCCGTGGGACTTACCCTTGAAAGCTACGGCCCCGATGCTAAGCTTGGAGACATCTGCACCATTTATTCCAAGGGAGGTGCCTATGCCCTTGCCAAGGCAGAGGTTGTGGGCTTTAAGGACGGAAAGACCCTTCTTATGCCCTATGAGCACGTGGACGGTGTCAGCATAGGCTGTATCGTTGAAAATGAAAACCATCCCCTTGAGGTTATGGTCAGCGATGCTCTTTTGGGACATACTCTTAACGGGCTGGGAATCCCCGATGACGGAAGTGTTATCTACGGAGCGCCCTATTCCGTGGAGGCTTCGCCTCCGGATCCCATGAGCAGGGAGATAATCTCGGAAGTCCTTTCCCTGGGTGTCAAGGCCGTGGACGGCCTTCTTACCATTGGCAAGGGACAGCGTGTTGGTATCTTTGCAGGCTCCGGCGTGGGCAAATCCACTCTGATGGGCATGTTTGCAAGAAACACCAAGGCAGATATCAACGTGATCGCTCTTATCGGAGAGCGCGGCCGTGAGGTCCGGGAATTCGTGGAAAGAGACTTGGGTCCCGAGGGCATGAAACGTTCGGTGCTTGTGATCGCCACCAGTGACAGGCCTGCGCTTGAACGGACCAAGGCGGCAAAGACCGCCACCGCCATAGCGGAGTATTTCAGGGACCAGGGTAAAGACGTCCTTCTTATGATGGACTCCCTTACCCGATTTTCCATGGCACAGCGTGAGATAGGTCTTGCCAGCGGTGAGCCTCCCGTGTCAAGGGGTTATCCTCCCAGCGTATATGCCGAGATGCCAAAACTCCTGGAAAGAGCCGGCAGGAGCGACAAGGGCTCCATTACGGGACTTTATACGGTCCTTGTGGACGGCGATGATTTTAACGAACCCATTACCGATACCGCCAGGAGTATCTTGGACGGACATATAGTATTGAACCGTAAGATCGCCCAAAAGAACCATTACCCCGCCATCGATGTACTGGCGAGCATTTCAAGATGCATGTCACAGATCGCACCTAAGGAACACAAGGCCGCGGCGGGTCAGATCAAAAACCTCATGGCGACTTACAACGATGCAGAAGACCTGATCAATATCGGAGCCTACAAGTCCGGCAGCAATCCCGAGATCGACGACGCCATCCGAAAGCACAAGGAGATCGATGATTTTCTTCTTCAAAGTACCGAAGACAAGGTGTCTTTCGAGGATACGGTGGCTCAGATGATGGCTATCGTGGCCGAATAATGAATTTGGAAGCGGTGCTGTATGGCAAGATTTCAGTTTCGCATGCAAAGCGTGCTAAATTTAAAGATCCGTCTCGAGGAACAGCAAAAGAATGCTTTTGCGGCCGCAAAGAAGCGCCTTGACGATGAAATAGAGAAGCTTTCCGCCCTTTATAAGCGTAAAGAAGCCTACGAAGAGGAAGGACGGCGCATGAGGGATGCGACCCTCAGCGTTCAGGACATCCTTGACAACGAGACCGCCATTGTTCGCATGAAGGAATATATCGATGCCCAAACCGAAAAGGTCATGCTCTGCGAACAGGAACTTGAAGCCGAGCGCATCAAGATGGTCGAGATGATGCAGGAACGAAAGACCTACGAACGCCTGCGGGAGAAGGCTTTCGAACAGTTCCTTGAAGATGAGAAGCACGAAGAAGGCGTTATAAACGACGAGCATAACAGCTATGTTTACGGCACCAAAGAGGAATAAAGGAATTAACGGGTATGGCTGATTTAGAGAATCCGACGGTGGATGCCGCCGCCGAGAAAAAAAGAATAAAAGACGAACGAAAATCCCTTAAGGCCGAAGAAAAAAAGCAGCGTCAGGAAATAAAAAAGCGTGCCAAGGAGATCGCCAAGAGAGAATCGGAGCTTGCCGAGGAAGAGGATAAAGGCGGAGGTGTGTCTTCCTTTCTGGTCACTACGGTCATAGTCCTTGTTTGGATCGCGATCCTTTGCTTTTTGATCAAACTCGACGTGGGCGGGTTCGGTTCCGAGATCCTGACACCTCTGTTTAAGGATGTGCCGGTGATCAACCTGATCCTGCCTGATTCCGCAAGGGTGGAAACGCCTACGGAGACTGAGGAATACGGCGGTTATACCAATCTTAAGGATGCGGTGGATTACATCAAGGTGCTGGAGCTTGAGCTTGAACATGCCCAGACGGTCAACAACACTTATGCCGAGGAACTTACCAAACTCCAGGCAGAGGTTGACAGACTGCAGGAATTTGAGCATATGCAGGTTGAATTCCAGCGTATCAAAGAACAGTTCTACGAAGAGATAGTCTATGCGGACAACGGTCCCGGAGCCGATGCTTACAGGAAATACTATGAAAGCATGGATCCCACCACCGCAGAGGCTTTGTATAAACAGGTTGTTACCAAACTGGAAGAAGAAAAAGAAGTCCTTGAGTATGTTTCAATGTACTCACAGATGAAGCCAAAGAAGGCAGGCGCCATCTTTGACGAGATGGTTGCGGCAAAGGAATATGACAATAAACTTGTTGCCAGAATACTTACAACAATGGATCCGGATGCGGCTGCGCAGATACTTGCCAACATGCAGCCGGCCAACGCGGCGATACTTACAAAAATTATGTATCCGGGGGGTTAAGTTTTTGAAGTTTCTGCCGATATAAGAATTGTAAGCGACAACGGTGATGACAAGGATGTTTCCCGTGGGCGCGAATTTTGCACCCCGCTAAACGCTTTTGTCATCATCGTTGTCGCTTTTTGTGTGAAAAGCACGTGTACATTGAAAACTGAAGAGAGGAGGAAACAAATGACCAGTACACCTGTAGCGGGTTCGGTAAATTCGCAACTGGCAAGTTTACTGAATACCGTACAAACAAGCAACAAAACGGGTGGTCCGGATTTTAAGAGCTTTATGAACCGGCAGGATACGGAAGCCGGGGCCATGCAGGATCGGACAGAGAGACCCGAAACAGTGTCGAATGACACAAAACCGGTGACGGAAGGTAACTCCGTAAGAAAGGTCAGATCCGCAGAGAACGGGAAAGCGGATACGGAGATCACGGAAGCCAAGGTCGACAAGGTGGAAGAAGCAGTCAACGCGGTAGAAAAAACCGTGGAAGAAGAACTTGATGTGACCATCGAAGAAGTATCGGAAGTCCTTTCAAACATGGGACTTAACATTCTGGGACTTCTGGATGCGGAGAGGATGCCTGAGATAGTAGTTGAACTTACAGGCGCCGAGGACACACTCACCATTGCCACCGACCCCGAACTTTACGAGGCTTTATCCAACATCACCGAAACGGTGGGCAAAGCGGTTGAGAATCTTACCGAAGAACTAAAGATTCCTTCGGAAGAGTTTACCGAAGCTTTGAAAGGAGCTGAAGTGGACGAGATCCTTAAAGAGGAGCCTGTCGAAGAAAATATTCCCCTTCCCGTTAACAACGCAAAACTTGCGGAGAAGATCGAGGTGGTGATTCCCACCGGTAAAGATCTCAAAGCAGAAAGCAAAGAAGAGCCTGAAACAAAGATCGAGATCAGGACACAGAATACCATGGGAAGCGAAGAGGACAGGATCGAATCAAAGACCGAGACCTTCAGACCGGTTTCTTCTTCAAAACCTGAAGAAGAGCATGAACAGCCTGCATTCGAAGGCAGGGAAAATCCCATGAATTTCGCAGAAAGACTTCTGGCAAAGACAGTTGAGAGCTTCAACGAAAAAGCACAGGAGATCACCTACAGCGAAATGGATGTACAGGACATCATGGATCAGATGACGGAGTCCATAAGAGTTACGGCAACTCCCGAGAATCACGAGATCAACATCAAGCTTCATCCCGAATCTTTGGGAAGCGTAAGCGTTAAGGTTTCAGCCAACAGCGAAGGCGTGTTGAGAGCCCAGTTCATTACCCAGAACGAAGGCGTCAAGGCCATAGTTGAAAGCCAGGCGATAGTCTTAAGAGAAGCCCTTGAATCCAAAGGCGTTACGGTAGAAGCGGTTGAAGTTCTGGTTCAGAGCCATGAGTTCGAAAGAAACTTAAGCGATCAGAATCGCGGAAATTCGCAGGGCGAAGAACCCAAGCGACGCGGCATCAGAAGGATCAATCTTTTAAACCCCGCCGGCGATGAGATCGAAACGGAAGAAGACACGATCGTAAGAGAAATGATGGAGCAGAACGGAAATACCATCGATTACAGTATTTAGGAGGAAACAAAATGGCAGATAATCTATCCGCAGTAGTAAAAGACGGTGTGGTTCAATCCTCTACAGCTTCACAGTTGTCTTTGTCCGTTGAAAAGGCCAACGAAAACTCGGCGCTCGATAAGGATGCTTTCTTACAGCTCCTTGTAGCACAGATGAAATACCAGGATCCTTTGGAGCCCACGGAAAACACCGAGTACATTTCACAGCTCGCCACTTTCTCACAGCTGGAAGAAATGCAGAACATGACCTCGGGAATGACTCTTCAAAGAGCCGGAAACCTCATAGGTCAGGAAGTTGTCTGCAAAGTAACAAACGCTCAGACAGGCGGCACCGAATACGTATCCGGACTTGTTGATTACGTAGTTTACGAAAACAACAAAGCCTATGTTTCCATCGATGAATCCCTTTATTCCATCGATGACGTATACCAGGTGATCGACCAGAAATACTCGGCAGCTTACGAACTCGGCAAGAAATTCGTAGCAACCCTTTCCGGTTTCCCCAAACTTGAAGAACTTACCCTTGATTACAAGGATGCGGTCACCAAGTTAAGAGATACCTACAACGGAATGGACAATTACGAAAAAGCCTTCATCAACACCGACGCCATCGAGCTTCTTTCAAAATACGAAAGAAAGATCCGGGAACTTGAATTAAAAGCAGAGGCATCGGGCACAAGCAATACGGACGCTGCACAGGCAACGGAAGCTTAAGATTAATCCCAACATCGATGAAAGGACTGAATATGGATATCAAATCAAACAGTTTCCTTTCCATCGAGCAGATCAGAGATCAGTACTTAGAGCAGCAGACATCGGTCAAGAAAAATGAAAAAAGCGATGTATCCTTTAAAGACATATTTGCAGCCAAAGCAAGAGAGACGGCGGGGGAGGAGATCAAATTTTCCAAACATGCCATGAACCGGCTGGCTGACAGAAACATCTCTTTATCGGACAATCAGCTCAAACGTCTGAACGATGCGGCTCTGAAAGCCGAAAGGAAAGGAATCAAAGAAACACTGGTTTTGGTAGATTCGCTGGCGTTTATAGTCAACGTACCAAACAACACGGTTGTGACGGCTTTGGACAGCACGGAGGCAGCCGACAATGTATTTACAAATATCGACGGAGCAGTAATTATTTAGCCGGACCTTACGGAGGCTAAGGCTTTTGACTGACAGATAAAGCCAAACTGCTAAGCACTTAAGGAGGTCACTCACTATGATGAGATCAATGTATTCTGGTGTATCCGGACTTAAAACACACCAGACTAAGATGGACGTTATCGGTAACAACATCGCCAACGTCAACACAGTAGCGTACAAGTCAAATTCCATCACCTTCAGTGAATTGATGTATCAGACAACCAGAAAGGCCAGCGGAGCCAATGCCCTTACCGGCACCGGCGGTACCAACGCCCGCCAGATCGGTCTCGGCGTTCAGTCCGCAGCCATCGGCACCGCAATCTCTTCTCAGGGCGCAACCCAGACCACGGGTAACCCCTTTGATATCTGCATTACCGGTGATGCTTTCTTCATCGTTAATGACGGTTCCAGCAACATGTTCACCCGTGCGGGTGCTTTCAACGTTGACTCCGTAGGTAACCTGGTAATGGCCAGCAACGGTTACAACGTAATGGGCTGGGGCGTTGATCCCGACACTCTTGCCATCAAGCAGGCAACGGTTACCCCCTTGAAGATCATGGACAAGGATCACATGACCTATGAGCCCGAAGCTACCACCCTCGGAATGGTTTCCGGAATCCTTGACAAGAACGATCCCAACGTAAATTCCGAAGCAGGAAAGAGCATCAGCCTTGCTTTTTACGATGCGCAGGGTTATGCATACACCGCAAAGTTCAGCATTCACTCCACCAGAAACGAAGGCGAATTCTATGTTGTTCTTGATGATGTGCTTGATTCAAATTCCAAGTCCATCGCAGAGACCTATCCCGGATTCGAACTTTCCGACATCGTTACCCTCGGAAGCGCTTTTGATGCTGCCGTTAACGAAAAAAGAAACCTGGTTTCCACAGCATCCTTCCAGGCAGGTGCGGTAAAGACTTCCTCTTCCGCAGGTACCGCTGCAACCATCAACTATGTTGACGGCACCGGCACAAGCCAGTCCTTCAGCGTTCCCGTTCCCGATACGGAAGGTGTATCCACCATGGCATATACCACCGGCGGAACTCCCGATATCAGTACCGTAAAGGACATCCTTATGTATGCTTACGGCTATACCGAGGAGGAATTCAACAACTTAAAGGCTGTCAACATTGACATCCTCTCCGGTGAGCTCACTGTTGTTACCAAGGCTGTTGTGGGAAGCAAGCTTAATTTCAACATAGATGACGGTTCTTTCACCAGCATCGACGGCGGCAAAGAGATCGTGCTTGATTTTGCACCCTCACTTACCGACGGAACCACCACCACCTCCCTTGGAAAATTCAGCGATATCACCGTTGACTGGAGCACCACCAACATGTACAACAACTCCGGAACTTCCACCATCGGCGCCGATAACGGTGACGCGGACGGAAGAGGCACCGGACGTAAGAGAGGCTCCATGACAGGAATCACCATTCAGACCAACGGTATGATCTATGCTTCTTACGACAACGGTATGACCAGTCTTCTCGGACAGATTGCTGTTGCTGAGTTCACAAACCCCGAAGGTCTTGAAAAAGCAGGTGAGAACCTTTACAACTCCTCCCTTAACTCGGGCGAATTCGACGGAACCGGCGTCGATATCACAGCCTCCGGCGGATACATGACCACAGGCGTTCTCGAAATGAGTAACGTAGACCTTTCCGCAGAGTTTACAGAGATGATCACCACTCAGAGAGGTTTCCAGGCAAACTCCCGTATCATCACCGTTTCCGACACGATGCTTGAGGAACTGGTAAATCTTAAGAGATAATATTTAATTTAATAACGGCTGTTTTAGGGGAACTTTACCAAAGTTCCCCTATTCGGTTTTTTGTTTTGTCGGATTTGAAAACCACAGCACTCGCATGAATAAAACTTCGACGGACCTTCCCGAACGCCGGCGCTTGGCGAGGTGTTTTCGAGCCTAGCGTCCGCTGCTGAGAGGGCAGAGCGAGAGCGAGTCCGGAAAAGTCTTTATTCATGAGAGTGCGAGGAGGATTCAACATGATAAATATAACTAAACTGAATGGTGTTCAATTAACCATAAATCCGGACTTCATAGAGATAGTGGAAGAGACTCCGGACACCGTTATAACCATGTCTACAGGGCGTAAAATTATTATAAAAGAAAGTAGACAAGAGGTTATAAATTTAGTAAAATCGTATAGAAAGGAAATTTTTGCCGTTAGGCAATAAAGGAGCAAAGCTATATGGATATAGCTACAATTATCGGTCTGGTTTTGTGCGTGGGACTGATCCTGTTCGGCATAGTGAACGGCGATAACGGAATTAATTTTGCGGCTCTGGAACACTTCGTTGACCTTCCTTCCGTTTTCATCACCATCGGCGGTACTTTCAGCTGTATGTTGGCCTCCTGTGCACTTAAGGAGTACATAAACAACCTTAAATCCTACACTCTGGTATTCAAGGTTCCCAAACTCAACACCCAGGAAATGATCACCAAAATCATAGACCTGTCCAATGTGGCCCGTAAAGAAGGTCTCCTTTCTCTTGAAGAGGCTGCCGGCGATCTGGACGATGATTTCCTTAAGAAAGGTATTCTGCTCATAGTCGACGGTACCGATCCGGAACTTGTCCGGGGTATCATGGAGACTGAGCTTGCCAGTATAGAAGCCCGTCACAACAAGGTTATCTCCTTCTGGGAGCAGATGGCGGCCATGGGTCCTGCCTGGGGTATGATCGGTACCCTGATAGGACTTGTTAACATGCTTTACAACATGGAAGATTCTTCAAAGATCGGTCCCGCCATGGCGGTCGCATTGCTTACCACCATGTATGGTTCGCTGATAGCTAACTGGCTTTGTCTTCCCGCTACCTTCAAGATGAAAAAGAACAACGCGGCGGAGACCATGGTCAAGGAGATCATGATCGAGGGTCTTCTGTCTATCCAGGCAGGTGAGAACCCCCGAGTTATCGAAGAGAAACTTAAATCATTCTTGTCACCCGAAGAGCGTGCAGCTACAGGCAGTGGCGAGAGTGCGGGAGAGGAACAGTAAATGGCAAGAAAGAAAGCCGAGCCGGACGGCGGTCCGGGTCAACCTTGGCTTAACACTTTTGCGGATCTTATGAACCTGTTGCTTTGCTTTTTCGTTTTGCTTTTTGCAGCATCCAGTGTGGATCAGGCGAAGTTCAACGAAATAGCGGCATCGTTCCAGAATACCTTCAGTATCTTTACCGCAGGTTCCACGGCAATCGGCGACGGAGTCCTGATCAGCAACGGCGTTAGTCAGCTCAATGAACTGGATAAGTACATAAACAGCTTGGGTAAACTTGCCGAGAACGACGAGCAGGCGGACAAAGCCGATGATCTGCAGCAGGAGCTTGAGGATATCGAGGCCCTTAGGTTAAGCATGAGCGAATCACTGGCCGAGCAGATCCAGGAGGCCCTTAGCGAAAATAACATCGCTGACAAGGTCGAAGTTGATTTTAACAGTCAGTATGTGCGCCTTACGCTTAAGGGAGCCATCCTTTTCGAGCCCGGCAAGGCGGATCTTAAAGAGACCGTTAAGTCCACGTTAAGAAAAGTTGGTATGATATTGGAGAGGTATGCCTCGGGCGAGATCGAGATCGAAGGACATACGGACAATATTCCCCAGAACTCGCCTCCTTACAAGAACAATGACGAACTGAGCAGCGCCAGAGCGCTTTCGGTTTTTTACTTCATACTTGAGAATACTTCCATCGATCCGGCTTCTCTCAAGCATACGGGTCGCGGAGAATATATGCCGATAGCGGATAATTCCACACAGGAAGGTCGAAATCGCAACCGTCGCGTTGAGATCAAGATCTACAATTCGCTGAGCGGTTATTAAAATTTCAGGGGTACAGGACACATGAAGAAGAATCTCATATCGATCTTGATATTGGGGCTTTTGGTGGTCAATGTCATATTGACCGCCATTATGATGTTTTCCGTGACGTCCACCGCAAAGAAGACGGGAGCGCTTGTTACCAACATCGCCACCGTTTTGAACATCGAGGTGGGTGACAAGGAAGAAGAAAAGGAAACAACGGTCCAGTTAACGGACACCCTTCCCATGGACATTGAAAAACTTACGATCCCTCTTAAGAGGAGTACGATCACTAATGCCGACGGAACCGTTACGACCGATCAGACCACTCATTATTGCCTCGTGGAAGTTACACTTCTTATGAACTCCAAGCATGAGGACTATGAACAGTACGCAACATCCATGGACAGTTATTCCGGTATGTTAAAGGACCTGATAAACGGAGTCATCGGAAGCCATACTCTCGAAGAACTCCAGAACAGCTCCGAAGCGGTCAAGGATGAGATCCTTAAAAAGATCCAGTCGGAATACAAGCTCATGTTTATTTACAGAGTTACATTCAGAAGCATCATGTATCAATAAGCCGGAGATTTGAATCTTCGGACCAAAGGAGGTGAGCTTCGTGGGCGACGTACTATCCCAAAATGAGATAGACAGTTTACTTGCAGCCCTTAGTACCGGTGAACTGGATGTTGACGAAATGCAGGAGAAGGGCGACAAACAGGTCAAGAACTACGACTTTAAGCGCCCGGCGAAGTTTTCCAAAGAGCATTTACGTACACTTGAGATCATATATGAACACTACGGACGGTTGTTATCCACCAACTTCCCCGTTTACCTTCGAAAGAACATCCAGGTAAGCGTGGCGAGTTCCGAAACCGTTACTTTTTCCGAATTTACCAACGCACTTTCCAACCCGGTAATCCTCGGTATAATAAATTTCCAACCCCTTGGTGGTAATATAATACTTGATCTGGCCGCAAACCTCGGTTTTGCAATGATAGACAGGATGCTGGGCGGCAAGGGAGAGCCTCTTGAAAAGAACAGGGACTTCTCCGAGATCGAGATGACCATCATAGAAAAGCTGATGATAATAGCCATTCAGCTTATGCGTGAGCCCTGGAAGAACGTGCTGGATATCTCGCCGATGCTTGAACGTATCGAGACGAATCCACAGTTTGCACAGGTCATCGCACCCAACGAAATGATCGCCATTGTTACGCTCAACATGAAGATCGGCGAAGTCGAAGGCTTCATGAACGTGTGTCTTCCTTATTTCACACTTGAGAGCGTTATGGATAAACTGAACACAAAGTACTGGTTCTCAACCATGAAAGATTCCGGCGACGAGAACTACGAAATGTACATCGAATCCCTTATCAGGAGAGTGGACATTCCTTTAAGGGTCATTATGGGATACAGTTCCATTTCAGTCAGCGATTTCATAGGACTTCAGGTCGGAGACATTATACGGCTTGATTCCCAGGTTGACAGCGAACTGGACGTATATGTGGGTAATATAAAGAAATTCAATGCCGTCCCGGGTACCGAGAAAGACAAGTACGCGGCGAGGGTTACCAATATTATAAGGGAGGAGGAATAGTACATGGACGGAATGTTATCTCAGGACGAAATAAATGCCCTCCTGAGCGGCATGGATCCGGCAGAATTGCAAGCTTCCTCGGAACCGGCTCCCGAACCCGACAAAGCAGATTCTTTCGTGGTCGGTACGGCAGCCTCAAACAATCTGAGCATGACGGATGTGGAAAAGGATGCGGTTGGTGAAGTAGCCAACATCAGCATGGGTTCTTCCGCTACCACCCTCTACTCACTGGTAAACCGTAAGGTAAACATTACGACCCCTGTTGTTGATGTTGCCACATGGGAAAGCGTCCTGCAGGACTACGAAAGGCCCTGTGTATTTATTCAGATCCACTATACTGCGGGATTGGACGGAACCAATATTCTGGTCCTCCGCGAACACGATGTTAAGATCATCACCGACCTGATGATGGGCGGTGACGGTACCAATACCGAAGGAGAATTGGGAGAACTTCATTTAAGCGCCATATCCGAGGCCATGAACCAGATGATGGGCGCTGCGGCAACTTCCCTTTCCACCATGCTTGGTACCATGATCGACATCAGCCCCCCGGATGCAAGTTTCATCGATCTGGCAGAATTTAAGTCAGGTGCAGATATAGCTCCCTTCCTGGGAGGAGAATTTGTTAAGATTTCCTTTGCGATGCAGATAGGCGATCTGGTGGATTCGACCATCATGCAGCTCTACCCTATAGAGTTTGCAAAGAAACTGGTCACCACCTTTATGGAGCAGACAGCACCCAAGAGTGAACCCGAGCCCGCACCTGCGCCGGCTCCGGCTCCGACTCCCGCTCCGGCACCTCAGCCCGATCCTACAATGGGAATGCCCCAGATGGGCATGCCCGACATGAATCAGGGCAGCATGGGGATGCCTCAGATGGGAATGCCTCAAATGGGAATGCCCCAGATGGGAATGCCTCAGATGGGAATGCCCCAGATGGGAATGCCTCAGATGAATGTCCAGCCGGCACAGTTCCAGACCTTCTCGGCTGACTATATTGCAAAGCAGGCTCACGAGAACATCGGATTGATAATGGATGTTCCCCTCAGTGTCACGGTTGAACTGGGAAGGACAAGCAAATCCATTTCCGAGATCCTTGATTTCGCACCGGGTACCATCATTGAGTTGGACAAGATAGCCGGTGAACCCATAGATGTTCTGGTTAACGGCAAACTGGTAGCCAAAGGCGAAGTTGTTGTTATCGAAGAAAGTTTTGCGATCCGCGTAACGGAAATTATCAAATAGCAAATAAACCTATAGGAGTGTGTAAATTATGGCAAAGAATATTTTGATTTGTGACGATGCTGCTTTCATGCGAATGATGATCAAGGATATCCTTACAAAGAACGGATATGTTGTCGTTGGTGAAGCAGAGAACGGCGCCAAGGCGGTTGAAAAGTACAACGAGACCAAGCCCGACCTTGTACTCATGGATATTACCATGCCCGAAATGGATGGTATCCAGGCATTGAAGAAGATCAAAGAAGGCGATCCCGGCGCAACCGTTATCATGTGTTCCGCAATGGGTCAGCAGGCCATGGTTATCGAGTCCATCCAGTCCGGTGCCAAGGACTTTATCGTTAAGCCTTTCCAGGCTGACCGTGTTCTCGAAGCGGTTAAGAAAGTTGTGGGGTAATGCCTGCCCTGCTTAGTTCCGCGACCTCTTCGGTAATACAGTTTATTTCGGTACTTTTCATCTTTGTGTTCGTTCTTGCGATAACCGCTTTCGCCACCAGGTGGATAGCAAATTATCAAAGGGACAAGGCACCCGGTGAAAATATCGTTATCGTGGAAACAAAGAGAATAGCACAGAACAAGATCATTACGATCGTTCGCATTGGGGACCGGTATTTTGCCCTGGCGGTGGGGAAGGATGAGGCAAATCTCATTTCCGAGATTTCGCCCGACTCCCTCAAGTTTACGCAAACCGGTGGAGAACATTTCTCCTTTAAAGAGCTTCTTTCAAAGATGAAGAACGACGGGGAAAATATAACTAAATGAAAAGACTTCTGAGATCAATATGCCTGCTTTTAGTGGTGGGCATATTGTTTATAGCGCCGAAGGTGACTGCCTATGCCGGAGAAATGAATGACGGTATCGGTTCTCATCTCTCCGGTGAAACCGAAAGTCGGACTTTTATCAACGATTCGGGTACTGCGGATACGGCGGATGACCTCAAGGAACTTAATATTTCCAACGATCTGACGGTTACTTACAATAACGGTAACGGAGAATTGTCCGGGGCTTTGAGAATATTGCTCACCCTTACGATGATAGCACTGGCTCCGTTACTTCTTATTATGCTCACCTCTTTTACCAGGGTGATCATAGTACTGCATTTCACCAGGTCTGCACTTAATACCACCACGGCGCCTCCCAACAATGTTCTTATCGCTCTGGCGCTGATCTTAACCTTCTTCATCATGAATACCACCCTTACCACGGCTTACAACGAAGCGGTGGTTCCTTTGGATAAGGGCGAGATCACACAGGCCGAGGCTCTTGAACGCGGCATGAAGCCTTTCCGCGAATTTATGTACGGACAGACCCAGACCAAGGATGTACGGCTTTTTATGGAGATCGCCGGTAAAGAGTGGGACGGGGCTCTTGATTCCATTCCCAATTATATTCTTGTTCCCAGTTTTGCCGTCAGTGAACTTCGCACGGCATTTATCATCGGTTTTATCATTTACATTCCTTTTATAGTTATCGACATGATCGTGGCTTCGATACTTATGAGTATGGGTATGATGATGCTTCCGCCCACTACCATTTCGATGCCCTTTAAGATACTTTTGTTTGTACTGGCCGACGGATGGAACCTGATCATCATGTCTTTGGTCAGATCCTTCGGATGACGGTCCGAAAAAATACCAGGGGAGGGAGAGAAGCATGTCAATAGAAGATGTTGTAACAATGGCCAGCAAGGCTCTTTATATAATCATCAAACTTTCTGCGCCCATTCTCCTTATTTCCCTGATCATCGGTCTTATCATCAGTATCTTTCAAACCGTAACATCCATTCAGGAACAGACACTTACATTTGTTCCGAAGATAATCGCCGTATTCCTTGGGCTCATGCTTTTGGGATACTGGATACTTTCGACCCTCAGAAATTACATTGTGGAGCTGTGGTCAGATTTCGGCCAGTATATCAGGTGAGGTCGGACTGAATGATAGACTTAACCTTCTCGCTTGCGGATCTTGAATATTTTCTTCTTGTACTGGTGAGGGTTACGACTTTTGTTTACGCTGCTCCCTTCTTCGGTATGGTCAACGTGCCGAATCGGGTAAAAGTCGGCATCGGAGTCATGTTTTCCGTTGTGGTCTATTATACCCTGACCCCGGTGGCTCCCGAATATCAGACGGTCCTGGGATTTGCCATCCTGGCAATTAAGGAGGCCGTCGTGGGGCTGATCATCGGATTTTCCGCATCCATCTGTATTTCCATTTTAAGCTTCGCGGGACATCTGGTGGATATGGAGACCGGACTTTCCATGGTAACCCTTTTTGACAGCATGACAAGGGACAGTATTACCATATCCGGTACCTATTATCAGTACGTGGTGCTTTTGATGCTCTTATTAAGCGGTATGTACCAGTTTGTGGTGGGTGCGCTGGTCTCGAGCTTTTCGATAATTCCGGTAAGCGGAGCGGTGTTCCACAGCGACAGACTCCTTGCAGGAATGGGGATCTTCCTGGCGGAATATATAAGCATTGGCTTTCGGATCTCACTTCCGGTTTTTGCGGTGATCATGCTTTTAAATGCGATCCTTGGCATACTTACCAAGGTTTCGCCTCAGCTTAACATGTTTGCGGTAGGTATTCAGCTTAAGATACTTGCGGGACTTGCGGTGCTTTTTCTGACGGTTGCCATGCTTCCCGGTGCCTCCGCCATGATACTTACACAAATGCGCAGAATAGTCACAGTTTTCATTGAGGCCATGACGTGATCTTAGAGTATAACCTGCAGTTTTTTGCCGAGGGGCAGGGCGGTGAAAAGACCGAGCCCGCCACCGAGAAAAAGAAAAAAGACGCCCGTGAAGAGGGCCAGGTTGCCAAAAGCAAGGAAATAGAGAATGCTTTCAGTCTCCTTGCGCTTTTTTTGATATTAAAGTTTTGGGTGGGTACTCTGGGAGGAAACCTTGTGGGTCTTTTCGGCAGGGTTTACGACGGGATCCCCGAATACATCAAGAACTACGAGGGCTTTGTCAACGAAACGGATATGATCAATCTGTTTGCACAGATGCTGATACGGATCATCATATTCATGGCTCCCGTACTGATCATTGCTTTTTTGGTTTCTTTTGTCTGCGATGTGGCACAGGTAGGGTGGCACCCGACCACCAAGCCTTTGATGCCCAAACTCAGCAAACTGAACCCTTTAAAAGGCTTTAAGAAGATCTTTTCAAAGCAGGCTGTGGTGGAACTTTTAAAGTCCCTTCTGAAGATCGCGGTGGTGCTCATTATGGCCTACACTTACCTTCGCAAGAATGCGGACGGTCTGTTCCTGCTTTATGATATGTCCTTAAACAGCGGCATCGCAGCCACCGGCAATCTGGTGATCAATCTGGGGATCCGTACTGCGGTTGCATACTTGATAGTTGCTTTTGCTGACTATGCTTATCAGCGCTGGAAACATAACGACGACCTGAAGATGACCAAGCAGGAAGTCAAGGACGAATATAAACAGCAGGAAGGCGATCCTCAGATCAAAGGAAAGATCAGACAGAGGATGAGAGAGGTTTCCCAGCGTCGTATGATGCAGAACCTTCCCAAAGCCGATGTGGTCATCACAAACCCTACTCACTACGCCGTTGCCCTTATGTACGATGCGGACAAATATGCAGCCCCCATCGTTATAGCCAAGGGTGAAGATTATCTGGCCGCCAAGATCAAAGAGGTTGCCAGGGCCAATGACGTGGAGATCGTGGAGAACAAACCTCTTGCCAGAATGCTCTATGCCAATGTGGAGATCGGTGAGGTGGTGCCTCCGGAGCTTTACCAGGCTGTTGCCGAAGTCCTTGCATTTGTATATCACCTTAAGGGCAGGGCATAAGCCTTAATAATACGAAAGGAGAGAAGTCCATGGGCAAGTTAAAGATAGCGGATCTGGGCGTTGCGATATACATCCTGGCGGCTTTTATCATGCTCATTGTGCCCATTCCCTCCTGGCTTTTGGACCTTCTTCTTGCGGTAAACATTTCCGTAGCTTTTCTGATAATGTTTGTCTGCATGTTTTCCAAGGAAGTGCTGGAAATGTCAAATTTCCCCACGATCCTTCTTTTTACCACCATTTTCAGGATCTCCCTAAACGTATCCTCCACCAGACTTATCCTTACCACCGGAAATCCCGGTAACGTGGTAGAGACCTTCGGCAGCTTCGTCGGAAGCGGCAACCTGGTGGTGGGTGTCATCGTCTTTATAATCCTTGTTCTTATCCAGTTCATAGTCATCAACAAAGGTTCCGAGCGAGTTGCCGAAGTAACGGCGCGTTTCACATTGGATGCGATGCCCGGTAAACAGATGGCCATCGATGCAGACTTAAATACCGGCGCCATCAACGATGCCGAGGCCAAGGTCAGACGTGAAAAGATCCAGAAAGAAGCCGCATTCTTCGGTTCCATGGACGGTGCCGTTAAGTACGTTAAAGGAGATGCCATAGCGGGTCTTATCATCACTGTCATCAACGTGGTGGGCGGTATCGTAATGGGTGTTGTAATGCGTGGAGAGGATATGTCCACCGCACTTTCCCAGTACACCATGCTTACCATCGGTGACGGCCTTGTGAGCCAGATCCCTTCCCTTCTTATATCTCTTTCCACCGGTATCCTTGTGACCAAGGAATCCGGAAGCGCGGATTTCGGCAATGTACTTGTAAAGCAGCTGTTTGGTATTCCCAAGGCTCTTTACATCGTAGGTGCCGTTATTGCCGGTCTTGGAATTGTGACCCCTCTTAATCTCGTTCTTTTTGTGGTGCTCGGTGCCATGTTCATAGTTGCGGGGCGCGTGATGCAGACCACCATCGAGACCGGGGCCATCGAGCAGGAAACGGAGGCGGAAGAACAGGAAGCCCAGGAGATCCGCCAGCCGGAGAATGTCACTTCTCTTTTGCAGGTTGACCCCATCGAGCTTGAATTCGGTTACGGCATTATTCCCCTTGCCAACGTGAGCCAGGGCGGTGACCTTCTTGACCGAGTTGTCATGATCAGACGGCAGATAGCTCTCGAACTCGGTACCGTGGTGCCCATCATCCGTTTGAGAGATAATATTCAGTTGAATCCCAACCAATATATCATTAAAATAAAAGGTATACAGGTAAGCGAAGGCGAGATCCTGTTCGATCACTATATGGCCATGAACCCAGGCTATGTCGAGGAGGAGATCACCGGTATTCCCACCTTTGAGCCCTCCTTCCATCTGCCGGCGGTGTGGATCACCGAGGGACAGAGAGAAAGAGCGGAGAGCCTGGGATATACCGTTGTTGATCCGCCCAGTATCATCGCCACCCATCTTACCGAGATCATCAGACAGCACATTGCGGAACTCCTTACAAGACAGGATGTGCAGTCTCTTGTTACCAATCTGAAAGAAAGCAACCCCTCCGTTGTGGAGGAACTCTATCCGAAGCTCCTTTCTTTGGGCGAGATCCAGAAGATCCTTCAGAATCTGCTCAAAGAGGGTATCTCTATCCGAGACCTGCTTACGATCTTTGAGACCCTGGCGGACTATGCGCCCACCACCAGAGATACGGATATACTGACGGAATATGTGCGCCAGGCCTTAAAGCGCTCCGTATCCAGCAAGTTCTTCCCTCAGAATGAGACTACCAGCGTGGTGACCCTCGATCCCAAGATCGAGCAGGAGATCATGGCCAGTGTCAAGCAGACGGAGCAGGGTGCTTACCTTACCCTGGATCCCGATCGCACCAAGGCGATCATCAACGCTACCGGTAAGGAACTTAAGAAACTTGAAAACCTCGGAAAGAACCAGATCATAATCACTTCGCCCATCGTGCGTATGTACTTTAAGCGTCTTACCGAGGAATACTTTAAAGATCTTGTGGTGGTTTCCTACAACGAGATCGAATCGAATGTTGAACTGCAGTCTGTGGGGATGGTGACGGCATAAATGATTATCAAGAAATTTCAGGCCAAAACTGAAAACGAAGCCGTGGAGGCAGCCAAGAAAGAGCTTGGCACCAATGTGGTGGTAATGAACGTAAGGAATGTCAAAAGAAAGGGAATCTTTGCTTTTTTGAAGCCGAACCTTACGGAGGTTACCGTTGCCCTGGAGGAAGAGAGCGAGCGAAAAGAAGCTGCTCCGGCACCCGCAGCCAGAGATATCACAGAGGCCCTTGGAAAGATAGCTCCCATCGTTGAGAAGGCGGAGCGCGAGAAAGCCTTTGCTACTTACGATAAGCAGGGAGAAGTTAAGCCCCAGGCACCGGCTGCTCCCAAGGAAACCGTTATCGAAGAAAAACTTGAGAACATACAGACTCTCATAAGGGAAAATTTAAAACAGGGCGAGGAACCCAAAGAAGAAAAGCCCGAACCCGCTGAGGAAAATGAGCTTTCGACTTTCTTTAAGCTTTTAAAGAAAACCATGACCGACAACGAGGTCAATGAAGAATATGCAAATCAGATCGTGGACGAGACGGCAAAGACCGTGAAGCCCGACACCCCCATCGATGTGGCTCTTGCCAATATATACCAGAAGATGATCCTTAAGTTTGGCAAGGCGGCTACAATTTCACCCGCGGAACACGGCCCCAAGGTCGTATTCTTTGTGGGTCCCACCGGTGTGGGCAAGACCACCACTATAGCAAAGATCGCTTCGAAATTCAGCGTGGAGAAGCACAAAAAGGTGGCACTCCTTACTGCGGATACTTACCGTATCGCAGCTGCGGAGCAATTAAGGACCTATGCAAACATCCTTGAGGTTCCCTTCAGGATCATCTACACCATCGAAGAAATGGAATCCGCTCTCAAGGATTTCATGGACTTTGATTACGTTTTTGTGGACACGGCGGGTCATTCTCATCAGAACAGGGAACAGAAGAGCGTTATGGGAAGCTTCGTTCATTCCGTGGACGGCACGGTGGAAAAGGAAGTGTTCCTTGTGGTCAGCGCCACCACAAAATACAGGGATCTTATGGGAATAGCGGATGCCTATTCCGAGATCACCGAATACAAGCTTATTTTCACCAAGCTCGATGAAACAACGGCATTGGGGAATCTTCTTAATCTGAAATTATATACGGGGGCAGATCTTTCTTATGTTACCTGCGGGCAGAACGTTCCGGATGACATAGAGGATTTCAATGCCCAGAGGACCGTAAAGAATCTTTTGGGGGGTAAGCGGTAATGGATCAGGCAGAACAGTTAAGAAACATTATCAAAGCAAGCAATGTTGCACCGCGACCCGTTGCCAGAGTTATCACCGTGACCAGCGGCAAAGGCGGTGTGGGTAAATCCAATACTTCCATAAACCTGGCGATCCAGTTCAGAAAGATGGGACAGAGAGTCATCATTCTCGATGCGGATTTCGGTCTTGCCAATATCGAGGTCATGTTCGGAGCGGTCCCAAAACACAATCTGGCAGATCTTATCTATCAGGGCGTCAGCATCAAGGATATCATCACCTGGGGTCCCATGGATGTGGGCTTTATTTCCGGAGGTTCCGGTATAGCCAGCATGTCAAATCTCCATCGTGATCATCTGACATATATTATTCAGAATCTTGCCCAACTTGATGCCATAACTGATATAATAATAGTGGACACCGGAGCGGGTATCTCCGATGCCGTTTTGGAGTTTCTGGTGGCAAGCGGTGAGATCCTGGTGGTCACCACTCCCGAGCCTACTTCCATAACGGATTCTTATTCCCTTATCAAGGCTCTGGCCAGACACAAGAGATTCTCCACGGAGAATTCCCAGATCAAGGTCATAGCCAACAAGGTTGAGAATTCCGCCGAGGGTCAGGCCCTGTACAACAAACTAAACGCGGTGGTGGCAAGATATTTGAAACTTCCGCTCAATTATCTCGGTGCGGTACCGGAGGACAATCTTCTTACCAAGGCTGTCATGCAGCAGACCCCGGTATCCATTCAAAGCCCCAATGCCAAGTCTTCGCTTGCATACGAAGCAATTGCAAGGGCACTCATGAACAACGAGAGTACGGTGACGGTAAAGAAGCGGGGAATGGCCGCGTTCTTTTCCCATATCGTGGTAGGTAAGAAGGCCAAGGAAGCTAAATAAATTGGAGGAATGGGTATATGCTTTCAAAACTCGTTAAGGCCGGAGACAAGGTGGATCTTCAGTCAGTTGACCATCTTTTCGCCGACGGCAAGGTTAAAAGATACAATACAAGGGTGTATGACATACTGTCCGACGACAAACTGGAGATAGTGATGCCGATGGAGAAGTCGAAACTGATTCTTCTTCCCATAGACGGAGAGTACGATCTGGTGTTTTATTCCGATCAGGGCCTGTATCAGTGCTACGCCAGGATCTACGACAGATACAAGAGCAACAACGTTTATGTTCTTGCTTTTGAACTGACCAGTAACCTTCGCAAACATCAGCGCCGTGAGTATTACCGCTTTGACTGCATGATCGAACTTAGGGCCAGGGAGCTCAAACAGGAAGAAGCAATGGCGGCGGAACAGGGCAAGAACCAGATCGTGCCGGGACTTCCCTTAAGGCGGGGAATCGCCAGTGACTTAAGCGGCGGCGGTATGAGATTCATAACGGATATAGCTTTTGAGGAAGGCTCCTATATCTACACCACCTTTAACTTGACCACCGAAGGGGTCACAAGGGAGTATGAGATAATCAGCAAAGTCCTGAGAGTCGCAGAGGTGGCCAACCGTCCGGGAGAATTTGAACACCGGATACAGTTTGCAAACCTCGACAGAGATACCAGAGAAGAGATTATTAAATACATCTTTGAAGAAGAACGAAGGCTTAGAAGAAACAGAAGAGGATAATTGTCAGACAATTATCTGCACATATTAACGAATTGTTAAACTTCCCAAGAAAATAAGGGCTAAAGTATGAAAAAAATTTTGATCGTTGATGACTCTGCACTTATGAGAAGGGTTATCTGTGATATAATCAATACCGACGGAAGATTTCACGTCGAGGACCGTGCCACCAATGGTTTGGAAGCACTGGACTTGTTAATTCGCAAACAATACGACGCTGTTATACTTGATGTCAACATGCCGAAGATGAACGGACTCGAACTTCTTGAGGAACTCAGGAAGCGCAGGATCAAGGCCCGTGTCATCATGGCAAGTACAGACACCAGAGAAGGCGCCAAGACCACCCTCGATGCGTTAAGTCTCGGAGCAATTGATTTTGTTCACAAACCCGACAACGCCATGGATTGTAAGAACGGTGTGTTCAACACCAAACTTCTCAACATCATGGCAGCGGTGTGCGAGAGCAAGGTGACGGATTTCGAAGAGAAACCCGCCGACAAGGAAAAGGTCGTTAAAGAGACCAAGGAACTTGTTGAGCTGGCTCACAAATTCTCGAAGTCCATCAAGGATCGTCAGATAGTAGCACTGGCCAGCTCTACCGGAGGTCCCAAAGCTCTTCAGGAAGTTGTTCCGAAGATTCCCGCTTCCCTCAAGTGTCCCGTGGTGATCGTGCAGCATATGCCTGCCGGTTTTACCCAGTCTCTTGCGGAAAGGCTCAATGACCTGAGCGAATGCAAGGTCAGCGAAGCCAAAGAAGGAGAGATACTTGAGGACGGACATGTTTACATAGCCCGTGGCGGCAAGCATCTTAATGTGGATTCCGTAGGCGGACAGTTTAAGATCCGCTACAGCGATGAACCCACCAGAGAGGGAGTTAAGCCCTGTGCGAATTACATGTACGAGTCTTTAGCCAAGGGCGTGGCTGAGCGTGTTGTCTGTGTAGTACTTACAGGTATGGGTGCCGACGGAACCGCCGGTATCGATAACCTTAAGAAGTCAAAGAAAATATTTGTAATCGCACAAAACGAAGAAACCTGTACGGTATACGGAATGCCCAAGGCCGTTGCCAAGGCCGGACTGACGGACACGGTAGTTCCCCTTAACAAGGTCGCACAGGAAATTATTATGAACGTGGGGGTCAATTAAGATGGATGTAAGCCAGTATCTTGAGATTTTCATCGACGAAACGAAGGAACACCTTCAGAACCTTAACACTCAGATTCTCGAATTGGAACAGGATTCGGAGAACATGGACACGGTTAATGAGATATTCCGTGCTGCCCACTCCTTAAAGGGTATGGCAGGTACCATGGGCTACAAGCGTATGCAGAATCTTACCCATGATATGGAGAATGTATTCTCTGAAGTAAGAAACGGTACCATTAAAGTTCAGCCCGGTATGATCGACATCCTTTTCCAGTGTCTTGACGCTTTGGAAGGATACTTAGCATCCATTCAGGAAAGCTCCGACGAAGGTACCAATGACAATGAGCACCTTATCAAGGCGCTTAACGATATTCTCAATTCCAAGGGCGGTGAGGCTCCTGCGGCTGAAGCAAAGGAAGCTGCACCCGCAGCGGAAACCAAGGAAGCTGCACCCGCTTCCTCCGGAGATTCCAAGGAAAAATGGAAAGACATCAAACTTACGGATACCGAGAAAGGTCTCTTTGACAAGGCTAAATCAGAGGGCCAGAATTTCTACGGCATTACCGTTTATGTTCAGGAAACCTGTATTCTTAAAGCCGCAAGAGCATTTCTTGTATTCAAGGCTTTGGAAGAACACGGTGAAGTTATCACTTCCAAACCCTCCACTCAGGACATCGAGGATGAGAAGTTTGATTTTGATTTCAGCGTGATCGTCGTTTCCGCAGATCCTCTCGACAAACTTATTGAAGCTGTTAAGTCCGTATCCGAGATCGATTCCGCTTACGGTTCCGTTATCACCGAAGCAGACTTCGCCCAGGGCTCTTCCGAAAGCGAAGAGGCTCCCGAAGAGAAGGCTGCAGAGACCAAACCTGCAGCAGCCGCACCCGCAGCACATCAGGCAGCTCCCGCAGCAACCAAAGCCGGAGACGGTAAGAAAGCACCCGCAAAACCCGTTGTTAACCGTACCGTACGTGTTGATATCGAGAAACTTGACGTGCTCATGAACCTGGTGAGCGAGCTTATCATCGCAAAGAACACCTTGGTTTCCACCGCAAGTTCCGATTCTACCGCAAAGAACGGCAGTTTCAACGAGCAGATAGAGTATCTTGAGAGCGTAACCACCAACCTTCACGAATCCGTTATGAAGGTTCGAATGGTTCCTATCGAGAGCGTTGTAAGTAAATTCCCTCGTATGATCCGTGACATGCAGAAGTCCCTCGGCAAGAAGATGGAACTTCACATGACAGGTGAGGAGACAGAACTTGACCGTACCGTGGTCGATGAGATCGGCGATCCTCTGATGCACTTGTTACGTAACTCCGCCGACCATGGTCTTGAGTCAGCAGAAGTCCGTAAAGAACGGGGCAAGAGTGAAGTCGGTAATATCTTCCTTGATGCATATCAGGATGGTAACAACGTTGTCATCGAAGTAAGAGATGACGGTAACGGTATCGACGTTGCAAAGGTTCGTGACAAGGCTATCCAGCGCGGAACCATTACTGCAGAACAGGCTGAGAACATGTCCGACAAGGAGATCATCGATCTGCTTTTCCTTCCCAGCTTTTCCACCAAGGAACAGGTTTCCGAGATTTCCGGTCGAGGCGTAGGACTTGACGTTGTTAAATCTAAGATCGAAGCATTGAGCGGCGAAGTTGAAGTTAAGAGTAAACTTGGCGTGGGAAGTACCTGGACCATCAGACTTCCTCTGACCCTTGCCATCATCCAGGCTCTTATGGTCATTGTGGGTGGTGAGAAGTATGCCATTTCCTTAAGTTCCATCCAGACCATCGAGGATATTCCCGCTAAGGACATTAAGCTCGTGGAAGCCAAGGAAGTTATCCAACTTCGCGGAAGCGTTATTCCCATTATCCGCCTGAGCGACGTGCTTGAGATCGAATCCACCAAGTCTCCCGAAGACGATCTGATGGTGGTTATCGTAAAGAAGGGCGACAAGCTCGCGGGCCTTGTTGTTGACGAACTTATCGGACAGCAGGAAATCGTTATTAAGTCCCTTGGCAAGTATGTTAACAAGTGTAAGTTTATCAGCGGCGCAACAATTCTCGGCGACGGTGAAGTTGCACTTATTCTTGATGCGAATGCATTGGTTTAATGAGGGGAGGAAAAAACGATGGATGAATTAAGAGTAGAAAACGGCGCGGTAAGCGAACAGTTTATAGTAATCAAGATTGGCGATGAGCAGTACGGTATCAACATTGCTTACGTTGATAACATAGTTCGTATGCAGCAGATCACCAGAGTTCCCAAGGTTGCTCCCTATATCAACGGCGTGATCAACCTCCGCGGTATCGTTGTTCCCGTTATGAGCTTGAGACTTAAGATGGGACTCCCTGCCGATGAATTTACAAAAGCCACCAGGATCATTATCCTGAAACTTGAAAACCAGGGCACTGTCGGCGTGATCGTTGACGAAGTCAGAGAAGTTATCACTCTGGATTCCGAGCAGATTGAGAAGGTTTCCTCCGACACTCAGAATGAAAAGGTTAATTTTGTACAGAGCGTAGGTAAGGCAAACGGCGGACTGGTTTCCATTCTTGATCTTAATGCCGTAGCCACCGAAAAAGAGTAGAATGACTCATACGGGGTGAAGAAATGGATGATTTAAATCTTGAAAACGTGACTGAGCAGTACTTTGACGTGCTCAAGGAACTGGGTAATATCGGAGCGGGCAATGCCACTACGGCACTTGCCCAGATGCTCCAGTGCAAGGTCGACATGAAAGTACCCCAGGTCAAACTTTTGGAGTTTGGCGAACTGGGAGAAATGATGGGCGGCGAAGAAAAGATCATGGCCGGCATTTATCTTTGTGTTGAAGGTGACATCACCGGAAGCATAATGTTTCTTCTTGCCAAGGATGCCGCAAGGCATCTGGTTTCCAAACTTATGGGAATGGAACTTACAGGCGATGATTTTTCCGAGATCGAAACATCTGCCCTCAAAGAAATAGGCAATATTATTACGGGAGCATACCTGAATTCGCTCTCGACCATTACGAACCTTAAGATATATCCTTCCGTACCTGCCCTTACCATTGATATGGCCGGGGCTATCTTGAGTGTTCCCGCGATTGAGTTCGGTACTTTGGGAGATAAGATCCTTCTTATCCAGACTCAGTTTACGGATGATTATGAACTGGACGGTTTCTTCGTACTGGTTCCCGACCTTGAGTCCTACGGAAAGATCCTTAGCGCATTGGGACTCAGATAATAATATCCTTAAAAATTTCTTGGAGTGTTTATGAGCGAATTGATTAAGGTCGGGATGGCAGACCTAAAATTATGTATAAGTCCTGACAGTGTAACAACATTGGGTTTAGGCTCCTGTGTAGGCGTCGCTATAAGAGACCCTCAGACCAAGGTCGGAGGGCTTGCTCACGTTATGCTTCCGGATTCCACTGCCATTCGCAACAATATAAACATCTATAAGTTTGCAGATACAGGTATCACCGAGCTTGTCCGCATAATGGAAGAAGCGGGAGCTAAGCGGAGCCGTATGGTTGCGAAGATCGCGGGCGGCGCCCAGATGTTTGCCTTCCAGAACAAGAACGATCTTGTTCGCGTCGGTGAAAGAAATGTTGAAGCCAGTATCAAAAAATTAAAGGAATTGAAAATACCGATCCTTGCACAGGATACCGGAGAGAGTTACGGACGTACCGTAATCTTTTACCCCGAGAACGGTGACTTTGTCATCCGTGCGGTGGGTAAGCCGGAAAAGGTTATCTGATAATTATGAAAAGAAAACAAATACCTGCACTACTTATGCTCACTGCGGCAGCGGTTACCGCCATCATCGTTTATGCCAGACATATGGGCCTTAAAGTAATGGTGATCGCATTGCTTGTCGTACTGATAGTTTTTTATATTATCGGTACCGGCATCAAAATGGTACTGGATTCCTTCGAGCAGAAGAACAGCGAGCAGGTTTCTGACGAAGGCGAAGTTATCGAAAAGAACGATGCACCCGAATTCGGAGAAGATCCGGAGGATTTCGGAACGGAGGAAGATACTGAGAGACCCGGGCGGGGTCAATGATTTCATTAAGGATGGTATTCTTGAATGGACGAGCAGGGCAGAAAGAAGCTTTGGGAGGAATACTCGGCTAAGAAATCTGCGGAAATCAGAGAACAGCTAATTTTGGAATATGCTCCGTTAGTAAAGATAGTAGCGGGGCGTCTTAGCATGTATTTGGGGTACAACGTAGACTACGACGATCTTGTGAGTTACGGCATTTTCGGATTGATCGATTCCATTGACAAGTTTGACTCTTGCAAGGACGTTAAATTCGAAACCTATGCCAGTTTAAGGATCCGAGGATCCATACTGGATCAGATCCGCAAGATGGACTGGATCCCGAGAACGGTCCGCCAGAAGCAAAGACAATTGGATACGGCCATGAGGGAGTTTGAAGCCGAAAACGGACGTCAGGCCACTGACGACGAACTGGCGGTAAAGCTTGGTATTACCGGTGATGAGCTCTGTGAATGGCAGTCCCAGATGAAGGTCACCAACGTTATCTCTCTTAACGAATTCATGGAGCAGGGCAGTGAGGTGCCCAACGAGAAGAATCTCGCCTCTCATTTCGAGGGCCCCGAGGAAGTCGTTGAGAAGGCCGAACTTAAGGAGATGCTTAAGGAATCCTTAGACCTTCTTACGGAAAAAGAAAGAAAAGTCATCTTACTGTATTACTATGAAGAACTGACCTTAAAGGAAATCAGTTATGTTCTTGAGGTCACCGAATCCAGAGTTTCCCAGATTCACACCAGAGCGATCCAGAAGATGCGGGAAAAGCTTGGCAAATATATGGGGATTTTGTCATCCTTATGATCCTATTGAGAATTGTATAGAAAAGGGGAGGTTACTATAGCCATGAACGGGTATTTTCAGGTAGTATCCAGAAATAACATGTGTACAGTCAAACTTGTTCCACCCTCTGATGGCGGTGAGCCCATTCAGAGAGAGGAGCTGTTTGAATATCTTTCCATAAAGAACATTGTGTTCGACTCCAAAGCCATGGTCGATGCCCTTTCGGACCTTTCTTCCACAATGTTCGTTCCTACGGCAACCGAATTTAAATTTTCCGAAGGCGAGTATGCGAGAGTGTTCATCGCTCCCGACAATATGAGCGTCAAGGTCCGTCTCATTCCTTGCTTTGAGGGAGGAACGGAGATGTCCAAGGAAGAGTTCATGCGTGAATTTTCTTCAAGGGGAATCTGTTACGGCTTTGATCAGGACGCTATAGACGATTTCCTTGAAAAGCGTCCCTTCTGTACCGATTTTATCGTAGCCCAGGGCAAACCGCCCCGTCACGGCCACGATGCTGAGATCGAGTATTTCTTTAATACCGATCCCAGGGTAAAGCCTACCCTGCTTGAAGACGGAAGTGTTGATTTCTTCCACCTTAATACCATCAATCATTGTCAGGCAGGGGATCTTCTGGCAAAACTCCATCCCGCCGATTTCGGCGAGCCCGGTACCAATGTAAAGGGTGAGAGGATCCGTCCCAGGGACGTAAGAAATGCCCAGCTTAAATTCGGTCATAACATCGAACTCAGTGAAGACAAGACCGAGATCCGTTCACAGGTTAACGGCCATGTTACTTATGCTGACGGTAAGGTCTTTGTTTCCAACGTGCTTGAAGTTGCCAATGTTGACAATGCGGTTGGAAATATCGATTACGACGGCAGCGTTACCGTAACGGGTAATGTTTGTGAGAACTTCTCCGTTAAGGCCAAGGGTTCCGTTGAAGTCAGGGGCGTTGTTGAGGGTGCCCATGTCGAAGCCGGTGAAAACATCATCATCGCCAGAGGCATGAACGGAATGCACAAGGGTGATCTTGTTGCAGGCGGAAATATTATCAGCAAATTTATCGAGAATGCCAAGGTTAAGGCCAAAGGCTATGTTGAATGCGAATCCATCCTTCACAGCGAAGTCATAGCAGGTACCGAGATAAAGGTTACCGGTAAGAAAGGCTTCATCGCAGGCGGGCGTACCTGTGCCACTACTCTTATCGAGGTTAAGAACTTAGGCTCCTCCATGGGAGCGGATACCGTTGTTGAAGTGGGTATGGACACTACCGTTAAACAGACCATCCAGGCTTTACAGAAAGAGATCACTGAATTAAACAGACAGCTTCAGCAGGTTCAGCCGGTACTTGACGGAGCCAGACAGAAGCTTCAGGCCGGTGTCAAGATGACCACCGAGCAGCTTTTACAGCTTCAGAAACTTGCAAAGCTCAGCAAGGATCAGCATGAGAGGCTTGACTATTGCATGAGCGAACTTGAAAAATATCAGGTTACCACGGATCAGTCCACCCAGGGTCAGGTTGTGGTTACCGGCGAGGTTTATCCCGGTACCAAGATCTGTATCGGCGACGTATCCATGGTGGTGAAGAGCGGAATGAAGTACTGCCGCTTTATCAAAGAAGCCGGCGATGTTAAGATGGCAGCCATCTATTGATTAGAAACCTTATGACTGCAAGAGTGTAAAGAAAGGGGGCAAATATGGGAATCGGTCCTTTGGAACTATCCGGAGCCATATCGCGAACACAGGATTTCGCCATTCTCAAGCACAACGAAGACAATCGCGGAGCTGTAGAGCAGGTGAATATTGCCCAGATTGCCCGCAAAGAAGAAGAGGACAAGGCCACAACGGTCAATGTTACCGATGAGGTCTCCAACTACAACAAACGATTTGATGCCAAGGAAAAGGGCAGCAATGAGTACAACGGTGACGGCGGCAAACACCGGGAGCAAAAGCAGGAGAATCACGACGGTACCGTCAAGATCAAGAGCGAATCTACATTTGATATAAGGATTTAACGACATGGGTTTGACAGAAATAGTAATTCTGGTGATCGGAGGCTTATTCTTTGTAATAAGCTTCTTTTTGCCCGATGGAAAGAAAAACACGGAAAAGATCGATGAAAAACTGATTAAGGAAATGGTGGACAAGGAGATAAAGGATGCCAAATCCAAGATAGACGACATGGTTGAGGAAACCGTCACCTATTCCGTGGAAAAGACGGAAAGAGCCCTCGAGAAGCTCTCCAACGAGAAGATTATGGCGGTGGACGAGTATTCCCAGACGGTCCTTAAAAAGATAAACGACAATCATCAGGAAGCTGTTTTTCTTTATGACATGTTAAACGACAAGGATGAAAAGATCAAAAATGCCGGCGAAGAGCTTAAAAATGCGGTGAAGTCCGCAGAGGATACGGTATCCGCGGTGGCGGAGATAAAGGCCGTTGAAGCAGCTGCTACCGAAACCGTTAAAGAAGAAAAGCCATCTGAACCCGAATTCGTTCCTTTTGTTCCCAAGCGTTATGAGTTAAAGGAAGGCCAGGCGGTCCCCGCAGGGCAGGAGAGCGAGCTTGTCGGAAACAGGAGTGATGCCTTTAAAGAGATCCTTCCCGGTTCCGTTGAAAGTGCAGCATTGAAAGCATCCGAGAATCCCAATGAATCTCAGGATGCACCTTCCAAAGCCGTAAAGACTTCGGGCAAGGGCAAAGCCAAAGCCTCCGAAAGCAAAGGAAAGAAGCAAGGAACCGGAGCGAAGACTGCTAAGTCCGATGAGGACCTTGAGATCCGAAGCGAGTACGACGGCAGGAAGAACAGCAATGAAATAATCAAGCGTATGCATGAAGAGGGCAAGACCAACATGCAGATAGCCAAGGAACTGGGACTTGGCGTAGGCGAGGTAAAACTCGTTATAGATCTTTTTGCATCAAAGAAGGACAAAGCATGAACCTGAAAGCATATTTACGTGGGATCGGTGCGGGAATGATAGTATCCGCACTGGTGATCGGCGTCGGAAGGGCAACAGCCCCCAAGCCGTCGGAACCCATTGATAAATCCACACTGAAGACTTCGGTGTCATCCGTTACGGCTTCTATAAGCGCTTCGGACGATAAGGAAGAGAACAAGAAACCGGGATCCGAAGCCTCCACCGAAACATCTGCGGGAACGGAAAGCGCGGGTAGCGAAACTTCCGATAACAACGAGACAGGCAAAGAAGAATCGAAGGATACGGAAACATCGTCTTCGACAGTAAACTCCGAAACTTCGAAAACGGAAGAGCAGGAAGACCCGGACGCAGAAAGCAGGACCGAAGACACCAAGACTTCAACATCCGAAGAAACCGGATCTTCCGCAGAAGGTAACGATGAAACCGGTGAAGAAGACGAAAACGGTGAATATGTGACCATCACAATAGTAAAGGGTGACAGCTCCGTAAGAGCGGCCCGTAAACTTTTCGAGGCGGGACTTGTGGAGTCCGCCGTGGAATTTGATAAATTCCTTTGCGAGAACGGCTACGACAAATCCATTTCTGTAGGAACCTACAAGATCAAACCCGGTTCCGATTTTGATGAAATGGCCAGGATCATTACCAGAAGAAAGAAAACCGATCAGTAAACTCTTTTTAACCTTTCGGGGGATGGGGCGAAAGGAGTATCTAATGGATTTTAAGGCACTGTGCGATCAAATGGCGGCAATGACCTGCGTGGTATCCGTGGAGGATCTCGGTGAGGGCAGATACGGAAAATTCCGTATCGTTGCCGGTAACAAGGCCTACATCGATTCCATCGAAAATCCGGGCCCCGGAATGAAGATGCTTTCGGATAAGTTCGTTCCCAATACGGAATATACGGAGTATCTGACCAGAGACCTGAATTTTGAAGATTACTGTTACCGCTCGGCGGTTTTGAAAAAGTGCCTTCATTCTTATGCCCACCCGGACAGAATGCCGGTGTGGTTCAACATGACCTTTCTTCCCCTTGACTGTGATGAAGGGAATCTTAAATACTGTACCTACACCATGGAGATCAATTTTGAACCGGATTCCGAGAATATGTCGGACATTTCGGGAGAGATGGCTTCGGCTGTTTTGCAGACTACCATCAAGCTCCGTGGTACGGAAGATTTCAAAAAGACCATGGGAGAGATCATAAGCGACGTCAGAGCCCTTTGCGATGCCGAAGTTTGCTGTATCCTCCTTATGGACGAGTACGAAAGAAGCTGCGAACTCTTGGGAGAATCCTTTGCCGAAGGCTCGAAGCTCCTTTCCTTGGAGCATTACCTTGATGAAGGCTTTTATGATATTGCCGATTCCTGGAAGGACACCATAGCCGGCAGCAACTGCCTCATCATCAAGAACGATTCGGATATGGAGGTAGTCAAAGAAAGAAATCCCGTCTGGTACAGATCTCTTACGGGAGCCGGTGCAAAGAGCATCGTTCTTTTCCCTCTTAAATCGGGAGACCAGCTTCTTGGGTATATCTGGGCCATCAATTTTAACGCCGACAATGCCGTTAAGATCAAAGAAACTCTGGAATTATCCACCTTTATACTTGGATCCGAACTTGGTAATTACCTGCTCCTTGACAGGCTTAAGATATTGAGCTCCAAAGATATGCTGACAGGGGTCATGAACCGTAACGAAATGAACAATTTCGTAGACAGCCTCAGTAAGGGCGAGAGCGGTGCAGATACCACCATCGGAGTAGTCTTTGCGGACTTAAACGGCCTTAAGAACGTCAATGACAGTGAAGGTCATGCCGCAGGGGATGCCCTTCTTAAGGATGCGGCCAAAGCTCTCAGGGAAGTGTTCGACGAAAGCAGTATCTTCCGTGCGGGAGGCGATGAATTCTCCATTATCATTTCCGGACTTTCGGAAGAAGAAATGGAACGTGACATAGAATTAATCCGCGAGATATCAAAGAAATATAACAAGCTTGTATTTGCCATCGGAGGCTGTATCGCAGAAAAGGGCACGGGAGTGCGGACGGCGCTGAGACTGGCTGATGAGCGCATGTACGCCGATAAAAAGAAATACTACGAACAGTATCCCGAAAGGAAACGTACCAATTCAAAGGATCACTGGAACATGACATAAAAAGACCCGGTACCGAAAAGGTACCGGGTTTTCGTATTCTTTCTTTTTCGGATCCGTCAGACTATCTCGCAATATACCAGGGTCTGGTTCATAAGCTGATAAGCCACTTCTCCGAAGGTTACGGGACCTGTAAAGGGAGGAGTTTTTACACCGTGGAGATTTCCGTACATGTAATTAAGAATGCAGTTGCAGGAAAGAGCGGGAGTGCCAACCTTTGCTTCTTCGATCTTTTTTCTGAATGTCTCCTCGTAATTGGCTACGGGAGCTGCAAATCTGTATTCCACTCCCTTAAATACGGGAGCACACAGCTCAACCTTGAAGATACCGATGGCTTTGACCGCCGTATTGATATAAACACCGTTATATTCGGAAATAAGAGGGATCTGGATGTTAAAACGGTTTCTTCTGATATATTCCGCAAAATTTTCTTCTTTGCCGTTGATAAAACACTTGCCCACCTGCATTGTGTTTTCCGGAAAAGTAATGACGGGAGATTCTTTGTCTTCTTCAAAGATGTTTATGATATTGATCTTAACATTCTTGTCTTCCGGAAGCTTTGAATACATTACAACGGCTCTGTCGCCGAAAGACTTTCCGGTCTCACCGTTAAAGACCTTGGCGGGGGCTACGGTCTCATAGTCGTAACCCGCAACCCAGCCTGCGGTGGGGTGTAAGAACAGTTCGTCCACATCGGGAGCTTCTTTAGCATATTTTGCGGCAACTTCCGAAGCAAAGGGAAGTATCAGAGTGGTAAGTCCGTGGTCGTAGCATTCCTCTACAATCTGAAAGATATTGTATTTTCCGTAATCTGCGATCTTCACTTCCTCGGCAAAAGAAAGCTCATGGACCGAGAGGTATTCTTTTGTCTGCATACCGCCGTTTTCTGATATGAAGTAAGCGGTCGTCCCTCCGATCCATTTCCCTTTGGGAAGCTTGGAGAGAAGCTCTTCACAGCCTGCAATGTGCAGGTATTTTCCCTGATTAATCAGTTCGGTTGCTTGTTCCAAAGTCGCGAGCATTGTTTTTCCTCCGATTGACGATCAA
>JAEEGT010000058.1 GCA_016280465.1 Lachnospiraceae bacterium
AAATTCCCCTTTGGCAAATAGCACAACAGCGATCACCGAAAGGATGATACCGGGAAGGGGTATAAGATCGGTAACCAGCCCGTTAAGTATCCCTTTTAGTTTTTCTTTGAATACAAGGGAGCCTGCAAACCCGCATGCGGAAAGGATCATGGCAATGATGGCAAGGACTCTTGCAGTGCCCGCAAGTGCGGTGGCTTCGTGAACGGTGCCGGCGTAGCCTGTCATTATAAGAACTATCACGGATAATACAAATGTCAGTATCATTGTTCAGGCACCTCCCCTTCTATTGTATATTCTTTAAGATAATGCTTTGCATTGCCTATATAGTTGTCGATGTAGGCGCTAAGGCCCAGATAAGCATAAGTGGGATTGAATCTGTACTTGTTGCAGAGTTCCTTTGCTTTTTGGAAGCATACAAGACTGTTTGCGAAATCGTACAGATTATCGTAAGCAAATCCCAGTTGCATCCAGGCATTGGGGTTCTCGGTATCGAGGGAAGTGCTCTTTTCAAGATCGGCTTTGGCTTCCTCGTATTGTTTATTGTTGTATTCCGTAAGACCCTTCTTATAGTAGGCGTAAGGTAGATCTCCGTACTTATCGATGACTGCTGCCACCGCCGGGATCTTTTCTTCGTCGGCTCCCCGCCTTACGGTGTAATAAGCGTTGATGAGGTCATCCTGCTTTAACTCTTCCTTCCTTGCATCGGAAAGGGAATTGTAGTAAACCTTCCAGGGCGTTCCCCAGTACTGAGGCGAATAAAAGCCCAGGAAGTATTCCATGAAGATTCCGAGAGCCGCATCGGCTTCGGAGCGCTTTTTCCCTTCGGTCTTTCTTACTATGTCGGCAATGCGCTTTGCATAGTCCACAGCCTTGTCAAGATTCTTGGGAAGTGTATAAACGGCCACCATGGTAAGCAATGATGCATCCTCCGGATCGGCGGAAAGAAGCAGTTCTATATCATCGATCACGGAATCAAGGCCGTCAAACTCAAGACGCAGGTATAGTTCCGCCAGCTTCATTTCCCTGTTTGTTACTTCGGGGAAAAAGGTCTCAAAAACGTTACGAGCTTTCCAGCGATCATTGTGATTCAGATATATGTCCACGAGTCTGGTCTTTTCTTCAAGGATCACATCGTCGGAAGCATTGTTTTCAACGATCAGTTCTTTGGCCTTATTGATGTAGGCTTCCATTATGTCGGCTTCCAGCACGTTATTTGAATCCGACATAAACTGGACCGCCGTCTTCAGAAGATACATGTCATCCGGATAATTTCTTGCAATCTCCGCAGCTTTCTTTGCGGCTCCGTCAACATCACCCACGGATCCTCTGTAGTAGGCCTCCAGAAGGTCCAGTCTGTAGGAGTATTCAAAGAAATTGTTGAACTCTTCCCGGATCTCTTTCTTTTCCGTTTCCGTCAGATCGGTGGGAAGCAGGTAGTCATCTATCCGGTACTCGCCCATCTGAAATTCGTATTTTTCAAAGAGCTCAAGTTCGGGGTCCTTGTCAGCATCCATCAGGGCTTTTAACTGGGCAAGATAGATCCCCGGTTCTTCGCTGCTGTTTACGATATATTTAAGGAGGCCCTTCGCATCCTTCGATGAAAGAATGTTTAAAAAGCCTATAAGTTCGTCATCGGGATTAAGCCGTAAAGCCGTCACCATGCGGTCCGGATCTTTATCGATAAATCCAAGCCACGCATACATCCTGGAAACTCCCAGCAGGTAATAATCGTAGGCTTCAAAGTACTGTTTGCTGTCAAAGCATTTGTCGGACTCTTCAAGATATGCGTTGACGGTCTTATACACAAAATCCTTGGCAGACATGGAAGTTTCTTTTTGACTGTCGGCTACCGTAACCGCCTGTCCGTCACCCTTCCTTACGCTGCCTGCAATGATCACCCAAAAGATTAGAGCAACAACAAGGGCAGAACCCGCAACTGTCAAGGGGATCCACTTGGTAAAGCCCTTTGTTTCCGGTTCGGAATCGGATATCTCACCAAAAAGATCATATACACCGTTTGCAACGCAGAAACCAAGAAGCACGAAGAGTGCTTTTACCATGGATACTATAAATACCGATGCCACATAGTGAGTGGTCATGACTGTATGACCTGCGGCGATAAGGCTTCCCATTACCTTGACCGGGACAAATTCGGCAAGCAGAGCAAACACAAACCAGACTGCTGCCACAGCCGGCTTTTTGAGTGTCCCTTTAAGAGAAACAAAAAAGGCGCCGGTGCGGGACAGTATCATCATAAAAGTAACGATGACCCCACGGAGCAGGTGCAGGATAATCGCCAGTGCGATATACGCTCCCTTTGAAGAGATCATGGCATCAGTCAGCAGTTTTTCAAGCATGCCCACAAAAAACAGACAGCTTCCGCCGTACAGCACCACAAAACCCATGGATTTAAGAAAATCCGGAAGGCTTTTTTCTTCTTTGCCCGCTATAGCGATTGCAAGTGAGATCAAAAGAACTTCGACGATAAGAAAAAGAATACCGTTCTTTATGGCAGCTGCCGT
>JAEEGT010000059.1 GCA_016280465.1 Lachnospiraceae bacterium
AAGACCGGACAGGTGACCTATGCGGTACGCGATACCAAGATCGACGATATGGATATTAAAGAGGGCGACTTCATGGGTATCGGCGACAGCGGATTGCTTGCTGTAGACAAAGATATCAAATGTGCCGTTAAGACCATGATCGATAAGATGGCCGAAGACGGATCCGCCGAACTTTTCAGTATCTACTACGGTGAAGAAGTATCCGAAGGTGATGCCGAAGAGATCGCCGCTTACATTAACGATAAATATCCTTCCTGCGACGTGGAGCTTCAATACGGCGGACAGCCTATTTACTACTACATAGTCTCCGCAGAGTAATACGGATTGCACGATCCCGACAGGTTTACTGTCGGGATCGTTGTATTTTATCATTCTTTAAAGCATTTCAGGTGCGCTATGAACAAAACGGATTCCATAGAAAAGATAAAGGGAATAGGAGCAAAGAAAGCCGAGCTTTTTAACAGACTCGGTATCTGTACCTGTGAGGATCTGCTGAATTATTTTCCCCGGGGCTATGATAAGTACGAGGAGCCCTCGGAATTCAAAGACTGCACGGTGGGTGTCAGAAATGCCGTTTTGGCTGCGGTAAAGACCGCTCCCAGAGTGATAAGGTACGGGTCAAAAAGCGTGGTTTCTTTTTCCGTTGCCGATATTTCCGGTATTGTCTGTGAAGTAAAGTTCTTTAATGCTGCCTATATGCTAAAATCCGTAAAGCCGGGAGATATAAGGGTTTTCAGGGGGATACTCCGTTCTTTTAAGGGTAAACTCATATTGGACCAGCCCAAAATGTATAAGCGGGATGAATACGAAAAACTGGCAGGCTCCATAACCCCTGTTTATTCGCTTACCAAGGACCTTTCCAACGAAAGTATAAAGAAAGCGATTGCCTCGGTACTTAAGGATTATCCCTTCGGGGAAGATTATCTTACCAAAAAAGAATGTGACGACTGGGGTCTTACGGATTCCTTTACAGCCTATAACGACATTCATTTTCCTCCTGACGAAACTCACCAGTATTACGCAAGGCGGCGCCTTGTATTTGACGAGTTTGCTTTCTTTGTACATATGCAAAGAGCGGGCACGGGTGCTTCCGAAAAGCTGCCAAATACACACCCAATGATCGAAGTGGCGGATTGTAACAGATTAAAGGAGGCTCTGCCTTATTCCCTGACAAATGCCCAGGAAAGGGCTGTTTCCGACATTATTTCCGATATGACGGGTCCTTATCTCATGAACAGGCTTGTACAGGGGGATGTGGGATCGGGTAAGACTGTGGTTGCGGTCATGGCCCTTCTTACCGCGGCCGCCAATAACCGGCAGGGAGCCATGATGGCACCTACGGAAGTCCTTGCAAGACAGCATTTTGAAAACATAAAAAAGCTTTCCGAAAGATATAAGCTTTGCATAAGACCCGTTCTTTTAGTGGGTAAAATGGGGGTAAAGGACAAAAGAGAAGCCCTTGAATCCATAAAGACAGGGGAAGCCAATGTGATTATCGGTACCCATGCCCTGATCACGGAAACGGTGGAATATAAGGATCTTTCTTTGGTTATCACCGACGAACAGCACAGATTCGGTGTGAAACAGAGAGAAAAACTGATGGAAAAAGGGGTTTCGCCCCACATCCTTGTAATGAGCGCGACTCCCATACCAAGGACCCTTGCCATGATAGTATTCGGGGGCCTGGATATTTCCGTTATTGACGAAATGCCGAAGAACAGGATCCCAATCTCAAATTGCGTGGTAAATTCTGACTTCAGGATAAAGGCCTACGAAAAGATCCTTTCCGAGATAAAGAAAGGGCATCAGGCCTATGTTATCTGTCCAATGGTCTATGAAAACGATGAATCCGATACGGAATTAAAGAGTGTGGAAGAACACACAAAGGAACTTCGTTCTTATTTCGGCGAATCCGTAAGGATTGCCTCTCTGAACGGAAAGATGAAGCCTGCGGAAAAAGCAAGGATCATGGAAGAATTCAAGGAACAGAAGACGGATATCCTTGTTTCCACCACCGTAATAGAGGTTGGTATAGATGTTCCAAATGCCACCGTGATCATGATAGAAAATTCCGAAAGATTCGGTCTTTCCCAGCTTCATCAGCTTAGAGGGCGTGTAGGCCGCGGAGATGCACCTTCTTTTTGCATTATGATGTCCGATACCACCAATAAACTGACTCTTAAACGGTTAAAGGTATTAAATGACACCAATGACGGTTTTAAGATTGCCGAAGAAGACATGAAATTAAGAGGTCCCGGTGAACTTAACGGCGTCAGACAGAGCGGAGAACTGACCTTCGGACTCGGGGATATTGTAAACGATGGGGATATAATGCTTCTTGCCGCTGAAAAATACGATATTATAAAAAACCGAATCCCCACGCTTAACAGAAATTTAATTGACATACGGACCATATAAAAGTACAATCAGAAGAGTCGTTGGAATAATTTCCGAAAGGGGTATTGAGTTGAGCAAAGTAGCGATCATTACCGACAGTAACAGCGGGATCACCCAGGCCCAGGCTAAAGAGCTTGGTATCTGTGTTATCCCCATGCCCTTTATGATAGATGACTGCGAATATTACGAGGACATAAATCTGACCCAGGATGAGTTTTATGAAAAACTCCGGGGCAATTGTAAGATTTCCACCAGTCAGCCCACTCCCGATGCCGTAATGACAGCCTGGGACGAGGCATTAAAGGACTATGATGAAGTTGTATATATCCCCATGAGCAGCGGACTCAGTTCTTCCTACAGGACTGCCCTTATGCTTTCCGAGGATTACGATGAGAAGGTTGAAGTCGTAAACAATCAGCGTATTTCCGTTACCATGAGACAGTCTGTGCTCGATGCCATGGCGCTTGCCAAGCAGGGCATGTCTGCCAAGGATATCCGTAGGACTCTTGAAGATGACAGATTTAATTCAAGTATCTATATCATGCTGGATACTCTTGAATATCTCAAGCGAGGCGGAAGACTTACTCCCGCGGCTGCTCTTCTCGGACAGTTTTTGAAGATCAAGCCTGTGCTTCAGATCCAGGGAGAAAAGCTTGATACCTTTGCCAAGGTACGTACCGTTTCCCAGGCAAAGCACACCATGAACAACCAGATCTTAAAGGATGTGACCGAACGTTTCGGCTGTCCCGCAAGCGGTAAGGGCATGATGATCATGGTTGCCCATACCCAGAATGATGCTGCGGCCGAAGAATACATGGAGGAATTAAAAGCCATGTTCCCGGAGGCAGGTTACAGAGTGGATCCTTTGTCCTTAAGCGTCAGCTGCCATATCGGTCCCGGAGCTTTGGCTGTTGCCTGCACAAAAAATCTTTTATGATCAGGTAAAAGAACATATTTACGAATATTTTGCACACTATCTTGTGGCACTTGCTTTTTTGTGTTACAATATAGTGTGTTTTAATTTGCCATTTTGTGAGGTTTTTTATGTCAAAGAGCAACTACGGAGCAGAAAGCATAACCGTCCTCGAAGGTCTTGAAGCCGTCAGGAAGCGTCCCGGTATGTACATCGGGTCCGTTTCCACCAGGGGACTTAACCATCTGGTATATGAGATCCTTGATAACTCCGTCGATGAACATCTTTCCGGATATTGTTCGGAGATCCATGTGATACTCGAAGCCGACGGATCCGCCACCGTTTTCGATAACGGCCGAGGTATTCCCGTGGGTATGCATAAAAAGGGCATCAGTGCGGAACGCCTTGTATTCACCACCCTTCATGCCGGCGGTAAATTCGACAACAATGCATATAAAGCCAGCGGCGGTCTCCACGGTGTGGGTTCTTCCGTTGTCAATGCTTTGTCCAAACATCTTACCGTAAGGGTCAAATCCGACGGTTGCATATATGAAGATAAATATGAGAGAGGAAATCCCGTTATCGACCTTATCGGCGGCCTCCTTCCCGTTATAGGAAAGACCAGAGAGACCGGTACCTGGATAAATTTCCTTCCCGACGATGAAATATTTGAAAAGACCCGTTTCAAGGAAGACGATATCAAAGCCCGTCTTTCCGAGACAGCTTATCTTAATCCCGAACTCACCATCTACTACGAAGACCGCAGAAAAGAAGAGGTTGAAAAAGTTACTTTCCACGAGCCCGAAGGTGTGGTGGGCTTCATCAAGGATCTTAACAAGACAGCCGAACCCGTCTGCGATGTGATCTACTACAAGGGCGTGATGGAAGGCATCGAAATGGAAGCCGCTTTCCAGTATATCAACGAGTTCCACGAAAATGTCATGGGCTTTTGCAACAACATAAACACTCTTGAGGGCGGTACTCATATTACCGGATTTAAGGCTTCTTTTACCAATATCATCAATAACTATGCAAGAGAACTTGGAATCTTAAAGGACAAGGATCAAAACTTTACCGGTACCGACGTAAGAAACGGACTTACCGCAGTTATCTCCATCAAACATCCGGATCCCCGTTTCGAGGGTCAGACCAAGACCAAGCTTGACAATCAGGATGCGGCCAAGATAGTTTCAAAGATCACCAACGACGAGCTTATCAGATATTTTGACCGTAACGTTGAAACCCTCAAAAATATCATAGGTTGTACCGAAAAGGCTGCAAAGCTCCGTAAGACCGAGGAAAAAGCAAAGACCAACATGCTTTCCAAGCAGAAGTATTCCTTTGATTCCAACGGAAAGCTCAGTAACTGCGAATCCAAGGATGCGAAGAAATGCGAGATATTTATCGTGGAAGGAGATTCCGCGGGCGGCAGTGCCAAGATGGCAAGAAACCGTCTTTATCAGGCTATCCTTCCTATCCGCGGTAAGATACTTAACGTTGAAAAAGCAAGTATCGACAAGGTCCTTGCCAACGCTGAGATCAAAGCCATGATCAATGCCTTCGGCTGCGGCTTTTCAGAGGGCTACGGCAATGACTTTGACATAACCAAGCTTCGTTACGACAAGATAGTCATCATGGCCGATGCCGATGTGGACGGTGCACATATTTCCACCCTTTTGCTGACTTTGTTCTTCAGGTTCATGCCGGAGCTTATCTATGAAGGACATGTTTATATCGCAATGCCTCCTCTTTACAAGGTCATCCCTTCCAAGGGCAAGGAAGAGTACCTCTACAACGACGAGGCACTGGATAAATACAGGAAGACCCATACGGGTGCTTTTACCCTCCAACGTTACAAAGGTCTTGGTGAAATGGACGCGGAACAGCTTTGGGAGACCACTCTTGACCCCGACAGAAGACTTATGAAGCGTGTGGAGATCGATGATGCCAAGCGTGCTTCCGAGATCACGGAAATGCTCATGGGCCTTGAGGTTCCGCCCAGACGGACCTTCATTTACGAGAACGCCCTGGAAGCCGAGCTCGATATAAACTAGTTTATTAAAGGATCAAAGGACTACCGATGGATACAAGAATCCTGCAGACAGAATACTCCGATGTAATGAAGAAATCCTACATCGACTATGCCATGAGCGTAATAATCGCAAGAGCTCTTCCCGATGTGAGAGACGGCCTAAAACCCGTTCAGCGAAGAGTCCTTTACGATATGCATGAGCTTGGCATCAAATATGATAAGCCTTACCGCAAAAGCGCACGTATAGTCGGCGATACCATGGGTAAATACCATCCCCACGGTGACAGTTCCATATACGATGCTTTGGTCGTTTTGACCCAGGATTTCAAGAAAGGGATCCCTCTTGTGGACGGTCACGGTAACTTCGGCACCATGGAAGGTGACGGAGCCGCTGCAATGCGTTATACCGAGGCACGGCTTTGCAAGATAACCCAGGACGGTATCCTTGCGGATCTTGACAAAGATGTGGTGGATTTCATGCCCAACTTTGATGAGACGGAAAAAGAACCCACGGTGCTTCCCTGCAAATTTCCCAACCTGCTGGTAAACGGTTCCGAAGGTATTGCCGTAGGTATGGCAACCAATATCCCTCCCCACAATCTGGGGGAAGTTATCGATGCCTGCAAGGCTTATCTTAAAAATCCGGATATCACCACCGCAGGCCTCATGAAATACATAAAGGGACCCGATTTTCCCACCGGCGGTATCGTTGTCAATCAGTCGGAGCTTGCTTCCATCTACGAAAGCGGTTCCGGCAAGATCAAGATCCGGGGCAGGGTAGAAGTTGAAAATGTAAAGGGCGGCAAGGTCAATGTTGTGGTGAAAGAGATCCCCTACACTATGATCGGTAACAACATCGGTAAATTCCTTTCCGACGTGGTTTCCCTCATTGACCAGAAGAAGACCGCCGATGTCCTTGATATTTCCAACCAGAGCAATAAGGACGGTATCCGTATAGTATTTGAACTTCGAAAGGATGCTAATCCCCAGAATTTCATCAATCTTCTTTACAAAAAGACCCGCCTTGAAGATACCTTCGGCTTTAACATGCTGGCTATCTGCGACGGCCGTCCCGAGACCTTAAGCCTTAAGCGCGTAATAGAAGAGAACGTTAAGTTCCAGTTCGAGGTAGCCACCAGAAAATATAAAAAGCTCCTTGAAAAAGAACTTGAAAAGAAAGAGATCCAGGAAGGTCTCATCAGAGCCGTCAATATCATCGATCTTATTATCGAGATCCTGAGAGGTTCCAAGGATCGTGCCATGGCCAAGGCCTGCATGACCGAGGGTAAGACCGAAGGCATCCGTTTTAAATCCAAAGAGTCAAAGATAATGGCATCCATGCTTGATTTCACCGAAAAACAGGCCAATGCCATCCTTGATATGCGTCTTTACAAATTGATCGGTCTCGAACTTGAGGCCTTGTTCAATGAAAATGAAGAGACCCTCTTAAACATTTCAAAATATAAGGATATCCTTGAAAACAGGGACTCCATGGCGGATGTTCTTATTTCCGATATGGAAGCCTTGAAACGTGAATTTAATACAAAGCGAAAGACCGACATCGAGGATGCCGAAGAGATCGTTATCGAGGAAAAAGAACCCGAGGTCATAGATATCATGTTCTTAATGGACCGCTTCGGATATGCAAAGACCATCGACGTTCCTACCTACGAGCGAAACAAAGAGGCTGCCGACGGGGAAAACCGCTTCGTTATACCTTTAAAGAGCGACGGAAAGATCTGTATCTTTACTGATACGGGACTTGTCCATACCATCCGTGCCAAAGACCTTCCCTTCGGAAGATTCCGTGAAAAAGGCACGCCCATCGATAATGTCAGCAACTATAATTCGGAAAAAGAACGGTTTCTTTATATCTCAAGTCAGGAAGACCTTAAGTTTTCCCGTCTTGTGTTTGTGACCGCACTTTCCATGATGAAGATAGTTGACGGCAGTGAATTTGATGTATCAAAGAAGACCGTTGCAGCTACCAAGCTTTCGGATGGTGACACACTTGTCAGTGTTACAAAACTGTCGGATCGAAAGAATATTGTCCTTCGCACCAAAGACGGTATGTTCTTAAGGTTCTCCCTGGATGAGGTTCCGGAGAAAAAGAAAGCTGCCGTAGGCGTCAGGGGAATGAAACTTGTCAAGAACGATCTTATCGACGAAGTTTATTTTGCCGAAGGATCCGGCGATTCCGTCATCGAATTAAATGGAAAGCCTTTCGATCTCTTTGCCAAGGTAAGAGCGGGCCACAGAGACACAAAGGGCACAAAGATCAGGAGTTAGAATGTTACGAGTAATAGCTGGAAGCGCAAGAAATTTGAAACTAATGACCCCGGAGGGCCTTGACACCAGACCCACCACCGACAGGATCAAGGAAACCCTTTTTAATATGCTTCAATGGGATATCCCCGGCACCGTGGTCATCGACTTTTTTGCCGGCAGCGGTTCCATCGGTATCGAAAGCCTTTCAAGAGGCGCGAAGCATGCCTATTTTGTGGATAATTCAAGGGAAGCCCTTAACTGCATAGAAAGAAACGTAAAGCACACAGGCTTTGCAGACCGGGCCACCGTTCTTTCCACTGACTGTTTGAGAACGGCGTCCCTGATCAACGAAAAGCACGTGGATATAGTTTTTATGGATCCGCCCTATAATAAAGGACTTGAGACCACCCTTGCTTTGTCCCTTCTTTCAAAGCCTTATATCGACTCTGATACGTTGTTTGTCATCGAAGCGGACATAAACACGGATCTGTCCGAGCTGGCGGAAAACGGATTTTCCATAGAAAAAGAAAAGAAATACAAGACCAATAAACATATATTTTTAAGACCGGTTGCAAAAGAAAGGAATTGATATGAAGTCAGCAATCTATCCGGGAACCTTCGATCCCATGACCTACGGACATCTTGATATCATCAAAAGAGCCGCTAATATCTTTGACAATGTGGTAGTCAGTGTCCTTGACAACAAGGAAAAAACTCCGTTGTTTTCCGTTAGCGAACGTGTTAATATACTTAAGGAGGCAACAAAGGATATTCCCAATGTATCCGTGGAATCCTTCAGCGGTCTTTTGATAGACTATTGTAAAGAGCGGGGAATATATGTTATCGTCCGCGGACTCCGCGCGGTAACCGACTTTGAATATGAGCTTCAGATGTCCCAGATGAACCGGAAATTATCGGATCACAAGGTGGATACGGTGTTCTTTAATACCACCCTTAAGTATTCATACTTAAGTTCCTCCAGTGTTAAGCAGATAGCACAGTTTCACGGAGATCTTAAAGCTTTTGTTCCTGATTTTGTTGCCGATCTTTTGTACGAAAGATATAAAAATAAATAAATATACGGGAGTTTCTTATGACCAGTAAAATTGAAGCTTTAATCGACGAAATTGAAGAGTATATCAATAACTGTAAATTCCAGACTCTTTCCAACACCAGGATCATCGTTAACAAGGACGAGATCGATGAACTTCTTCGTGAACTTCGGATGAACACTCCCGAGGAGATCAAGCGCTATCAGAAGATGATCAGCCAGAGGGATGCCATTTTAAGTGATGCCAAGAAGAAAGCGGATGCCCTTATTAACGAGGCGACCATTCAGACCAATCAGCTGGTCAATGAGCACGAGATCATGCAACAGGCTTATGCCAAAGCCAATGAAGTGGTGACCATGGCAACCAAGCAGGCCCAGGAGGTTCTCGACAGAGCAACCATCGAAGCAAATTCCGTTCGTGCGGCTGCAATGCAGTACACCGACGAGCTTCTTGCAAATCTTGAAAAGATCATCAGTCATGCGACCCAGTCCGCTGTGGCAAATTACAATGAATTGATCGGAAACCTTAACAGTTGCAACGGCATCATCAAGGAGAACAGAACAGAGCTCCATCCTGCGGATGACGACGATCTCGAAAGTCTTTCCCTTGATTCGGGGGACAGCAAAGGAACTCTCGACATTTTATAGATTCTACCTTAAAGACCTGCATTTACTGTAGGTCTTTAATCGTATGAGCGGGCGAGCTTTTATGAGGATAGATAAATTCATTTGCGACTGTCTCGGCGTTTCAAGGAGCGAAGCTAAAAATCTTATAAAGAACTGCAAAGTAGAGCTTAACGGAAGCAGGGTTTCTTCTTCGGACCTGAAATTTGATGAGTCTGAGGCAGAGGTTTTTGTTAACGGCGAAGCTTTAACCTATGAAAAATACGTATATTTCATGCTGAATAAACCTGCGGGACTTGTATCCGCCACCAAGGATGCGGCTCCCACGGTCATCGATCTTTTTAAGAAAGAAAACCGCAAAAACCTGTTTCCCGTTGGGCGGCTTGACAAAGATACCCTGGGACTGTTGATCGTCACTGACGACGGTGATCTGGGTCATCATCTTACGTCTCCGAAACACCATGTTGATAAGACCTACAGGGTAAAGATCGAAAAGCTTTTGTCGGATGATGATATCAGAGCCCTGGAAACGGGACTTGACATAGGAGAAGGTGAGGTTACGGGACCGGCAAAGGTTACCGTGATAGACGAAGAGACCATTCTTTTGACCATTAGCGAAGGAAAGTATCATCAGGTTAAGCGCATGCTTGAAGCCGTCGGCAACAAGGTGCTTTTGCTTAAGAGGATCTCCATCGGCGGCGTAACACTTGACGATAACCTTAAAGAAGGAGAATACCGAAGACTAACACCTTCGGAACTTGATATATTAAATGACAATGTTTGAAGGAATAAAGGCCATTATCTTTGATCTTGACGGAACCCTTGTAGATTCCATGGGGATATGGCGTGATATAGATATTGAATACCTGGGCAGGTTCGGCATGGAGCTTCCCGACGATCTGCAGTCCTGCCTTGAGGGCAAGTGCTTTCACGATACAGCCATTTACATGAAGGACAGGTTCGATCTTCCGGATCCTTTGGAGGTTATCGAGAAAGACTGGAACGATATGGCGGAAGATAAGTACTGTAACTGTATTCCCATCAAGGACGGGATACCGAAGCTTCTTTCTTTTGCCAAGGATAAAGGCATGAAGCTTGGGATCGCCACCAGCAATTCAAGGCATCTGACCAATCTGTTCCTAAGATCAAGAGGCCTGACCGACACCTTCGATTATGTGCTCACCGGCTGTGATACCTTAAAGAGCAAACCGGATCCGGAAGTCTATCAGGTCTGCGCCAAAAGGCTTAAGGTTAACCCTGCGGAATGTCTTGTTTTTGAAGACATCACAAAGGGGATT
>JAEEGT010000060.1 GCA_016280465.1 Lachnospiraceae bacterium
CGTGTGGATATCCAGATCCAGCTTCTCAATCAGCGAAAGAAACTGGAGGAATATAACCTTTCCCTTTCCAGTTCCGTTCAGGATAAAGTACGAAAGATCGTGGGACTTCAGTATTCCTTTGTTGAGATGTTCGTGGACATGCTTGACAGGCGCGACTCCAAAATGGGACTTCATGCCAAACGTGTTGAAAAGGACATGGAGGTCTTTTTGAGCGCTGTAAAGCGTAAAAAGGAATATAAGCTTAGCGGTGACGATGCTTCCACCATAAGTTTTGCTTCCAAGATCCATGACCTGGGTAAACTGTGCCTGCAGGATAAATTCATCAATGCCGGGAAAAACGGCAAAGTTTTTGAAGTAGAGGCCTTAAAGAGCCATGCTGCCATCGGCGCGGATACCATTGCCAAGATAACCCAGCTTGGAAACGGTAATTCCAATTTTATTACCTTTGCATATAATATGTGCAGGTATCATCATGAGAACTGGGACGGAACCGGATACCCCGAAAAGCTTCACGGAGAAAAGATACCCCTTGAGGCGCGGATTCTTGCCATTGTGGATTATTACGACAATCTAAGATACAGTGACAATAACGAAAAACTCCTCAGTCATTCCGAGGCGGTCATGAAGATCAAGTTCCTTAAGTTTACTATGTTTGACCCTAAACTTGTTGATATCTTTGCCGAGATCGAATGGGAGATAGCAAAGCTGAATCCTTAAGTATGAACAGTCTGATCGATAAATACCTCAATGAGAACATACCAATAAAGCACAGGCTCTTTTTCATCGCAACCTTTACGGGGAGCCTCGGAGCTCTGCTTTATACCTTATTCGGAATCCTGGTAAGGATCAATCCCCTGGTGGTCCTTGTCTTTCTTTTTATGGCTGTTTTGGGTTATGTTCTTTTTCTTACGGGTGCCAATAAGCCCGGCAGCATAGGCATCTGTTCCCATATTTTCCTTATCTTTTGCAATATCATATGTTTTCCGCTCCTCATGCTCATAAATGACAATACCACCGTGGAGATGGCGATCTATTTCTTTATCGGCATCACCTACGGGGCTGTTTTGTTTGCAGGCAGGGCAAGGATCATTTATCTTTTTATTCTCTTTCTTGTGGACGGTGTCGTTTCTTTCCTGAACTTCTATGTCAGGATCGAAAACGGAGGATACATAGGCGCAAATACCGCCGTTGACTATATAAGGATCGAGATAGCCATAATCATGACGGCGACTCTCTGCGGGGTTATCATCGGTTATCGTAATCGTGTCTTAAGTAAAGAGATGCAAAAGAAAGAAGAAGCGATCCTTAAGGCGGAACAGGTCAATTTTGCCAAGGATATGTTTCTTGTTAACGTATCCCATGAGATCAGGACTCCCTTAAATGCCATTATCGGTACCGCGGATATGGTAATAGATTCCGAAGCGGTAAATCATGTCAAGGAAATGGCTTACAATATCTCAAATTCCAGCCATGCCCTTTTGTCCATTACATCGGACCTTCTTGATTTTTCACGGATGAACACGGAAAATTTCACACCCGTCAACGAAAAGTACGATATTTCCGGCATGCTCAACGATATCATCAACCTTATCTCCGTAAGGCTGCTTGACTCAAATATAGAGTTTTTTGTCGATATCGCGGCGGGTATTCCCAAATTTCTCATAGGTGACAGCGGGAAGATCAGACAGATAATGATCAATATGCTTTCCAATGCCGTTAAATACACAAGGGAAGGTCATGTGAAGCTGTCCGTGGGCTTTGAATACGAAACCGGAAACAGGATCCGTTTGAAGATTTCCGTGGAGGATACGGGCATCGGTATCAGAGAAGAAAATCTTGAAAAGATCTTTGAACCCTATAACCGATCCGGTGAAGCTACCGACAGGATGATCGAAGGCAACGGTCTGGGCCTTGCCCTGTGCAGAAAACTTTCCGAAGCCATGGGAGGCAGGATCGGCGCCACTAGTGTTTACGGCAAGGGCTCGGTATTCTCTTTTGAAGTGGATCAGACCCTTGAAACTCCCTATACAGGCGGCACTGTGGGAGGCATCAGGGAAGATATAGTAAGTATCGGCTATTACCTAGCCAAGGAACAGGAGAGTGCCGAACTTGGCAAGATTCTTGACGACATGGAGGTCAGAAAGCATGCGGCGAGCAGCTTAAACGAATTTCTTGAGATATGCCGCAACGAAAAGCATGATTACTATCTGATCGATTCCGTCAGCTATGACAAGAATAAATCCGAGGTTAACGATACGGGCGTTGACTGGAAGAAGGTTGCCATCATAAGCCCCTGCAATTATTCCTATTCGGGAGAGCCCTTCGAATATGTGCTTTCCAAGCCCGTAAGCTGCTTAAACCTTTCGGATCTTGTTAACAAGACACAGAATTATGCCATCAGAAAGCACATGTACGAAGGAAAGTTCTCGCTTCCGGATGTTAACATACTTGTGGTGGACGATAATCTGGTGAATCTCGAAGTAACCGCAAATATCCTTTCAAGGTATGGGGCCAACATCATCACCGCGGCAAGTGGAAGAGAAGGGATCACCGTTATTGAGAATGAGCGGGTGGATCTTATATTCCTTGATTATATGATGCCCGATCTTGACGGCATAGACACCCTTAAAGAGATAAAGAAACTTGAGGGAGGAAGGTATTCCGGCATTCCGGCGGTGGCACTTACGGCCAATGTGGTGAGCGGAGCGAAGGAGTTCTTCCTTGAAGCCGGATTCGACGATTATCTTTCCAAGCCCATAGAGATCGAAAAGATGGAAAAGATCATAATTAAACTTCTGCCGTCTGAATCCGTCAGACTGGCAGTTTAACCCGGAGACAGCGGATGAAAGGCTTAAGGTTATTTTCGACAAAAGAAAGGAAACAATTCGACATCAGGCTTGAATCTTTCAGGTTCATTCTTGTCCTTATGATTGCTTTGCCTGTACTGTCACTGGTCATTTCCGTGTCATCAGGCAGTAAGATCAATGTATATGTTTCCTCCATATGGGTCGTAAGCATATTTTTGGGAACCCTGTTTCTTTATCTCCTGCAGAAATTCGGGGCTCTCAGGATGCTGTTTGTCCTTACGGTATGCTACATCAACTTTGTTGTAATGCCGGTCCTCATTTTCTACGGCGCAAGGTCCAGTGCGGGCATACCTCTCTGGATCACGGGCGGTCTTATGCTTATGTTCCTGCTTCTGGAACTTAAGGACCTTTGGTGGCTGTTTCTTGTATCGGTTTATTTCGAGACCGTGCTTTATGTAAGATTTTATCTTTGGGAGACAAGGACCACGCAGTCTCAGGGAACCTTAAGCTTTCTTTCAAATTACGTGGTGGCTTTTGGCGGCATAGCTCTGGCGCTTATAGTTGTCCTTTTGCTCCAGGAAAGAAATTTCCGGATCTCCGAGGCGCAGATAGATAAGAGCCGTGAGGTCGAAAAGGCAGCCGGCGCAGCCAAATCAAGATTTCTTGCCAATATGTCACATGAGATCCGTACCCCCATGAATTCCATCATTGGGCTTTCGGAGCTGATCCTTAAAGAGGATATGGCAGAGGCCACCAGGAACGAAGTGACCCTTATAAAACAGTCTGCCTACGATCTTTTGGATATAATCGACGATGTGCTTGTATATGCAAAGCTTGACTCCGGAAAGATGAAAGAGGTGAAGGCCGATTTTGCTTTCAGGGATCTTTTAAAGCAGATCATGGAATCAGTTAACGGTGTGGGTATCCAGAGTTCATTAAAGACTCATGTGGAGGTGGATCACAACATTCCCAGGCTGCTGCGAGGCGACGATATCCTCATAAGGCAGATCATCATGCGCCTTATGTATATCTCCATATCCATGACGGATAACGGCAGACTTATCCTTAAGATCAACTGCGTCAGGGACAAGGATGACAAGGTGGCACACTTTACCTTCGTGATCGGAGATACCGGTGCGGGTCTTTCTCAGGCGGATCTCAATGCCATTTACGGAGTCTACAATACCTATGATTCCAAGCAGAACAGTAACCTGAAGGGCATAGGCCTTAAATTCAATATCTGCAGGGAACTTTTGATGCTTATGGGCGGTTCCATGGAGGTTCAGTCAATTGACGGCATAGGTTTAAAGAGCGAGGTTAAATTTGACTGTGAGATAGTGGATCCGGCACCAATGATCGAGGTTATGGACAGCAACCGGAAAAAGGTTCTTATATTTGCTTCAGAGAACCGTGAACTTTCGGTATGGAAGAGCATAATGGAAGGCTTCAGGATACTGCCCGACTATGTTAATTCCTATTTCGGATTTGAGCGAACCGTCAGCAAGAAAAGCTATGATTATGTGTTCGTGCCCGCAGAGGATTATCCCGCCGTATCAAATATAATAGAGAGTTATAAGTTAAGTGAGAATACCTATGTGGTTTCCGGTCCCGACAGGACCTACGGGGATTTTGACAAATGCAGGCTCATATATCATCCGGTCTCTTCCCTGACCATCGCGGATATTCTCAATAACAAGTGGAAAGCCGAGGATTACGCCTTTAAGGATGACATGTCCTATGACGGCAACAAAGCAAAGATACTTGTGGTAGATGACAACAGTGTCAATCTGAAGGTTGCCGCAGGTATCTTCAAGATCTACAATATCGATATCGATATTGCCAAGAGCGGCGATGAGGCACTTAAAAAGATCCGAAATATTAAGTATGATATAGTCTTTATGGACCTTATAATGCCCGAAATGAGCGGAACCGAGGCCCTTCACAGGCTTAGGGGCATAGACAGTCCTTCCGTTTCCAATGTGCCTGTTATAGCCCTTACCGCCAATGCCGGCGGAAACATCAGGGACGAGATACTGGCGGAGGGCTTCCAGGAGTATATTGCCAAGCCCATTAAGCAAAAGTATCTCCTTAAATGCCTTACTGATTTTCTTTCTCCCGATATCTTTAAAAGGGTTGCGAAGAAACAGGAGAATAAAGAAGAGACAAAGGATATCACAGCCGAAGAGAACATCCTGGATGTTGCAAAGGGTATTTCCAACATCGGAAACAATAAGGATTCCTATTGTGCGATCCTCAATACCTATTACAGCGAGGGCTTAAGAAAGATAGAAGCCTTGCCCAATGAACTTGAGGCAGGAGATATTTCGCTGTTTACAACAGATGTACACGGCATTAAATCCTCCAGCGCATCCATAGGTGCCATGGCTGTTTCCGCCATGTTCAAGGAACTTGAGAATGCCGGCAAGCAGTCGGACCTTGATTATATCCACAGAAAGTACGATACTTACCTGGAGGCCTTTAAGAAGATCCTTTCGGATGTTAAGGATTATCTACTTTCGGAAGGCCAGTTTTCCTACAAAGAAGATTCGGTGGATGCTTCCATTAAGGATATGGAAGTGGAAACTCCGGACAAAGAAGCACTTCTGGTGCTCAAGGATCTTATCGACCGTATGGATCTTAAGACCGCAGACCCCATCGTGGCGGAACTCTGCGCCCACAATTACGGCGATGAGATCAATTTTAAGACCGAAAAGCTTAAAAAGGCCTACGATATGTTTGACTTCCATGAGGTCAAGGCAGTCCTTTCGGAGCTTATATGAATACAGGGGTAAATATGAGAATCGGTTTTTGGGAATATATAAAAAAGAATCCTTATCCCATCCTTGGGGCGTTTCTATTTTCCTGCGCCTGCTTTTTTGTGATGTTTACAAAGCAGGCTGTTATGATCGACGAAGAATTTCACATGACGGAAGCTGCGGATCCAACCCTTTTTCTGTACGGATCCAGATATACCAATTTCCTTCTGGGTAAGCTGTTTTTCAACAGCCGCATAATTCCCTTCTGGACAGACTTTTTTGCACTTATACTCTGGAATGTATCCGCGGTCATCTTCGGGTATGTATTCTTTGAAGAAGAACAGGGCGGTCTGATCCGTTTCTTTTCCCTTGCATATTTTACCACCGTCCCTTTTTGTGTCGGAGAGATGTTTGCTTTTTCGGAGATCATCCCGGAGATAGCCTGTGCCTTTGTGTTTACCGCCCTTGCCTTTTTGCTGACGGTACGCTTTTATGACATTGGGATCAAAGACTTTCGTAACCCGGATTATGCAAAGCGGTTTTTAAGTAAATTCGGGGCCCTGATCCTTATGGTCTTTGCCATCGGATCCTACCAGGCGTTTATTTGCGTATATCTGACGGCTGTTGCGGCTTTCGCCCTTAAGAAAGCCCTGAACAAAGAAAAATGGTTTGCCTTTTCGGCGGAAGCCTTTGTTATCTGTGCTTTGGCCGCGCTGTCATATTCTTTGATCAATCGTGCAATTCAAAGCTTCATAGGAAGTACGGCTTATCTTACGGATAACTACGTGGGCTGGAAGAGTGACGGGATCCTTAAAGCCGGATTTATGGCTTTTGCCAATGTGGTAAGGGTTTCTTTTGCAATCCCCATCAGAGGAGAGATCGTTTACGGCGGTATCCCCATATGCGTGCTTTCTGTTTTGTTCATCGTATTTGCCTTAAGGGAAGTGATACACCTTAAATCCGGAAAAGAGCGTGCTGTCACTGCATTTTTGTCGGTCATCCTTATAATGGCACCCTTCAGCCTCTATATTGCCCTTGGAACCTACAGGACCCACGGAAGAGTACTTTTGGCACTTTCCCTTGTTGGCATGGTCGAAATGATCTTTGTTTCAAAACGGGTCTTAAAACCATGGGGCAAAAGAACGGTGGCTGTGGTATTTTTACTTCTTTTGCTGTTAAATCTTGTTAACATGAACCGCATATATTTTAGTGCCGCAAAGGCCTACCAAAGAGACTGCGAGACGGCCGACAGGATCGTTGAATACATAAAGGGTGTTACGGATCCGACGGATAAAGCCATAGTCTTTGTGGGAGCGCTTCCCGAATATGACGATATCAAGCCTAAAAACGTCACACTGGGAGCATCCTTCTTTTCCTGGGATGGGGGAGCAAATCACAGACTTAGAGCATTCTTTGGATTAAGAGGTCTTAATTGTCTTGAACCGGGAGCTTCGGAAATAGAAGAGGCTTTGGAAACGGTAAAGGGCAGAAAGCCCGGATCCTTTGACGGTGAGAGTATTATCGTTTCGGACAGACTGATAGTTGTATACCTGGGAGAACCGGATGATAAGTGGTATGCAACAAATTTAAACCGATAGGACAGATTATGAAAAATAAATCCCGAAGAGCATCACTCTTCGGGATTGTTTTCTTTTACTCCTATGCCGATGGCTTTGCAGGATATCTTCAGTACTTTTATCAAGGGTACGATCAAAGCGCCCAGCACGAAATTGCTGATACCGTGTACACAGTCCCAGGGAAAGCCCTGAGCGATCCATACAAGGGTTTTCTTTAAGTCACCGTTCAAAAACACGATGGCCTGAAAAGGAGCATAGAGGGTACCGTACAAAAAGCCGTGAAGGGAGCAGATGGCCATGTATACAAAAGGCGCTGCTTTTTTTCGCATGTTTTTCGGTAAAAGCAGTGTGGCAAAAAACGGGGGAAGCCATATATAGAGATAGGGCCACCACCAGGTGCCGAAGCCGTTCAAAAGTCCCGTTAAAAAGGCAAATACATAAATCGGATAGAGCGCC
>JAEEGT010000061.1 GCA_016280465.1 Lachnospiraceae bacterium
CCGAGGGTGTCAGTCTGTAAGCCGTTTTCAGCAAGCCATCCCTTCATCTGCACGACGCTGTTAGGGTTCTCAAGTCCGGTAAGCTCACTCATAGCATCTGTAAGGCTCTGCTTTGAAACCTCATCGATAGCCATTGCCTGCTTTACAAATTCCTTATCAACCTTGATGCCACGGTCGTTTATGGCCTGGTCGAGATGGTATTCATCCCACACAAAATCGGGAACGGGGAACTTATGGAGTTTGTCCTGTATCTGCATCTCGGTTTCAACATCACGGATGTTATAAGCCTTATAGCGTTCCCACTTATCCGGGGCATGTTCCGGGAGGTTTCTCGTCCTTCCACCGTTAGTCTTTGTAGGCGCACAGGGAGCAGAGAAGAACCGGATGAGTTCTTTGCCTTCGGTCAGTTTCTGTTTCTCAAGACCGAGGACGGCTCCGACACCTTCGAGTGACAGGGGCAGACCCATATATGCAGACCATACCATGGAGCACCGCCAGGATTCCGGGTTTAAGAATCTTGTAGGCTCTTTCGAATACGGATCAAGGTCGATGTCCTTATCACGAAGATACCTTGATAAGCAAACACGTTCGAACTGGGCATTAAAAGCCCACTTAATAACGTGTTCGTCTGTCAGCGCATCAAGTATGTCCTCCGGTATCTCTTCACCCTGTGCAAGGTCTATGGTCTTTACCTCGCCACCATCAATGCTGTAACCAAATAAAAGGATTTCAAAGTCGGGGCTTTCTGCATATTTGTACACACCGCATTTCTGCAGGTCTGTTGACGAGAAAGTCTCGATGTCGATTGATATACGATCCATACATATCTCCTTGAAAAAATAAGGGCGGTAGCCTACACCGCCCTTTGAGGTTTTAGTCGTTACTTACGAAAGAAAGTCGTCATCGTTAAGAGTAGCGAAGTCGTCAGCTGCGTTAGTCTTTCCACCAAGAGGCTCTCCGTCACGAACCTTCTGGATGTTACCGAGACCGCAAGCGATACCCTTTACACCGTTAGCGTTGTAAGGATAAAAGTTGAGTGACACGCGGGCATAGCAGCCGCTGTACACTTCGTTCCTGTCGAGGATGGGCTGTACCTTCCTGTCGACAATCTGCGGAGCGCTGTTGGAACTTGCGTTGAGGTAATAGTGACCCTTGTAGGCCTCATCGTCACGCTCTGTGTCACCATCGTGAAGAGGGAGTTTGAGCATGGTCTTCTTTACCTTTCCTCCGAATTTTGCTGTACCATCTTCGACAGCGGCATCGATAGCTTCCTCGATGGCCTTGATGGTCTCGGTGTCATCCTTAGGTATAAGGACGGAGGTTGAGAACTTCTCGGGAGCACCGCTCATAGCTGAGACGGCTTCCCAACCGTGGAAATAGGACAGACGGGTATTTACCCCTGTCACAACCTTTGTTTTCGTGTTTGCAGGCATAGTTTATTCCTCCTTAATTTCGTCAAATTCGTTTATGCCGTTGATCTCCGGTCTCTTGTCCGTTCTCGGTACAAGGGTGGGTTTACCGGGTGCTTTATAGATAAGGTTACCCATAACCTTTTCGAACGTGTCCTTACCCATGAGCTTCTGCATCTCGGTAAGGGTGATGAGGGACTGACGGAAGATATCTGTATAGCCTGCCGCTTTCGCAGCCTCGGCCACGGCATCCTCGTCTTTGAATTTTCTGACGGAGCGTCCCTCAACTATCTTGAACTTTTCCCAAACCTTGCCATGGTTCAGAGCCTCATCGGTCGCGTAGGCTGCAACCTCGTTAGCCCATTTGGTCAGGTCGGGAAGAATAACGAGAACTTCTTCAATCTCGTCATCTGTAAGGAGCGGAGGTGCCTTGAACTCGAGTTTTGCGAGTTTCAGTTTTTCCTCTGCTCTTGCCCTGCATTTGACAGCGGCTTTGCAGAACGTACACCATTCGCCGGGGAGATATTCGCCTTCACCGTTGTAGGCCATCTGCGCTCTGGGCTTTAAGTCGTTCTCTGCCCAGGCTTTCAGGTCATCTACGGATATGGTCCAAGTGCTTATGTTCTCACGCCTCGGTTGGAATATGGTCATCGAGACCTCTTTTATGTCATAGAGCGCATCGTAGAGAACAAGGGCACCGAGTGCGTACAGCTTCATCTGTGGATTATCCTCAGCCTCGACAAGTACGCCCTGTCCGTATTTGAAGTCCACGATATGTAGCTTGTCATCGGAGACAATGATGCAGTCCCCGGTTCCGAACCCCTCCGGCACATAGCAGGAGAAGTCGAGATGCTGTTCGATAAGCACGATGGGATCCTTGCAGGTCTGCTTGGCCTTTTCGTACTGCTCCATGACGAAGTCCACATAGGCATCAGAACATTCTTCCATCTCGTCAGAGTCGTAATCCGATACGGGTCGTCTGCTCCTCATATGAAGGGCTTTCTTCAATTTGTGCTCACAGAGAGCATGTGCAGCTGTTCCCTCTTTGGATGCTTCCGATTCCGTATTTTCATAGTTCTGTTCGAGCCTTGCGGATGGTGTGCAGTGATACCAGCGGTGTGCACCGGATGGTGGTAGTATGGAGTGCCTTGCCATCACAGCACCTCCGCCTCTTTGATGAGAGCCTCATAGTTCTTCGGGTCAATATCGCTTAAGCGGTCGGCTCCGAACTTCTGGATGAGTGCCCTTACATCGTCGGTCTTTCCGGCTCTGCTCTTGTCAGCAAGAACCTTTCTTACATCCTCGAGCTCGATGGCGGGCTCTTTGGCTTTCTCCTTTTCGGGAGCCTTCGGTGTTTCCTTCTCGGGCTGACTGTCCGTGCAAAGTTCCTGCATGCTGTCTGCCAAGGAAACGATGTCCTCGGCTACCTTACGGAGTTTCTGCGTTACAACGGTGATGTCCATTTTCGTTTTCTCCTTTCTCAGTCTCACAGATGTCGATCTCACCAACGGTATCACCGGGGATAAGAACCGTGACCCTCTGCTTGCTTCCGAAGAGGAAGCGAAGGACCTTCTCCCTTAAGGTGACATTCCGGCAGGTAAGGATTCCGGCAGTCTGTGGATTCTTTGAAACACTGATCTTCAGCTTGTGTTTCATTGGTCTTACCTTCTTTCTGAAAAGCTTTTTTGTTGTTGCCTTCCACTAGGTAGCCACGAGAAATGAAAAACGTGACGCGAAAAAGGGGTGATTTTGAATATTTTTAAATTATTATTGTGCCACTGCAAAATCCATAAACGCTTTTAAACTAAAAAAAAAAGAAGGGGTTTTATTCCCTTCCGTTATCCTTTTCGAGGATTTGTTCATCCCTAACTATACAATTACCGACTATCAGATTGACATAGCGCTGTACGTACCGCATACCTTCAAGGAAAGCATACATGTACATGCTCAATTCGCTGTCTTCGGGATGCTTTTTTCGGTATGCCTTGTACTCAATTGTGAGCCTATCGTCAAGCAAAAAAGCATTGTCCGTTATGTAGTCTGTCTCTTTGAACATAAAAAATCACCTCCGAAGGAAATATAGCACATAAGCCATCGGAGATGTTTAAACTGCCACGAAAAGTGGCTCCATTTTTAAAAGAAAAGCACCTATAAAACGTCAACCTTTATGATGTTACATAGGATCAAAAGCTAACATTAACTGATTCTTTTTTTATTTTCCACGGAATTGCTTAAAATCATTATAGTTATTGTAGCAATTTGTGCACATGCCCCG